>NZ_JBSJXW010000005.1:0-10970 GCF_053653995.1 Peribacillus sp. JNUCC 23 | reverse complement strand
GATTTTGTCGATTCTCCTTTTTGAGATTTTGTTTATTTTCACAGGGTTCCGAAAGGGTAAAAAAGGAACAGTGCCCATCTATGCACTGACACTTGTCAGGCGTATTTGTGGGGTCGCCCTTCAGCGACTAAATAACGGCTTTTGCCGTTTAACCCGCAGGGGCTTTTGTACATACTTGATCACTCTAAATCACTTTTATACAAACGGATATTATCTAATACCAAAACGCAATCCCATGCAAAAGAATACATCCAAATAAACTAGTTTTATTCTTGCTAGAGCAGTTGCCCTCACGTTCGCATCGACTTGTAGCACAGCATCTTACAAAGAAAAATCCTTTAATGTTTCGTCGATTTCTTCTTGCGTAATGCCGATATAGCGTTTGGTGATCGACGGGGCCGAATGGTTAAAGATGTTCTGCAAGAACGCTAGATCTTTCGTTCTTCGATAATAGGCATATCCGAAGGTCTTCCGCATCGTATGTGTGCCGATGTCATCTCGTCCAAGCACGTCTCCGGCCTTCACAAGCGCTCTGTAAGCTTGTGTGGGGGTAATGGGTCCATTTCCCTTCCGACTGGCAAATAGGTACTCTCCGTCGCTCATATGAGCCGTATAATCCTCGATTTCTTCTCGAAGCTTCACTGGCAACATAAATCGCTTCGTTTTATTTGTTTTTTTCTCTCGAATCACCACATGACTCTTATCTCGAACATCTCCGACCGTTAATGGCACCATATCGCTCACCCGAAGCCCGGTATTAATCCCAAAGACAAATAAAAAATAGTCCCGTTCGGACCCATATCGCCGTAGCGCCCATTTCAGATCCTCAATTTCTTTAGCCGTTCGCAACGGCTGCACGTTCTTTTCTTTCATGATTTTCCTCCAATATCGTACATTCAACGTATGATATTAATAGTTTATCAAAAGGACCCAGTGATATCAAGGATTTGAATGTATGAAAATATACAAAATCATACATTCAAAAAAATAGTAAAATAAAGGTTGATTGAAGAGGATAAAAACAATAGAATAGACAAAATATTCGAAATGTAAATTTGGTAATTAGAATGATAGGCATTTCTATTTCTAAACTTTTATTAAGGGGGAGAAAAAATGGAAACAACAACTTGGCAGCGACAAGATGTTACACAACATTATCTTGAACAGGTTCGAGGGGGAATTCCTTTTGGAGCTGAACAAGCCAAAATTATGCTTCAAGTCGTCAATCATTTTAATCGTAAACCGAAAAGAATTATGGACTTGGGATGTGGAAATGGGTTTTTGGCTGAACTCTTGCTTAAATCGTATCCAGAAGCTTCTGCCGTGTTATTAGACCATTCCGAACCAATGATTGAAAATGCACGTGTCCACATGAAAGATTATATGAATCGTTGTGAGATTATACTTGATGATTTTAGTCATTCCATTGGGCAGTATGCTGAAGCAGGGACAGTGGACTGCATTGTTTCTGGGTATGCCATTCATCATCTTCCTCATACAAAGAAAAAGGAATTGTATCAAGAAATATACAAAGTCTTAGCACCAGGCGGAATTTTCATAAATATTGAGCATACAGCTTCTGCTACTCCTGAAATAGAAAAATTGCATGATGAGCTTTTTATTGACCATCTTTCAATTCATAATAAAAAAGACAGACAAGAAATAGCTAAGGAATATTATAACCGCCCTGATAAAGAAGATAATATACTGGAAAGAGTAGATATTCAGGTTAATTGGCTTAGAGAAATTGGTTTTAAGCATTCGGATTGTTATTTTAAGTGGATGGAACTTGCTGTTTTTGGTGGAGTAAAATAAACAGAACTGAAGGTTTTTTATTAAATTAAATGGGTGCTTTAATTCAACCACGTGACCACCAAATTGGTGGTCTTTTCAATGTACGAAAATATGCAAAATCATACATTCGGAAAAACCCCTGGATGTTTTGGGAACAAAAAAGGTAGGCATCATTTAGATACCCACCTCTTATATATTTAGTCTATTGATGACATTCATGAATTTGATTATCGAACAATGATTTTACTTTAAAATCTTGATATACGTGGTTAGCCATCAAGTCATACACTTTCGATTCCAAATCTTGAAGGTCATCTTCTTCTAGGTTATTTTGGGGTTGAGGATGAAACCATTGAATTTCTTCATCGTGGAAAATCCCATGATAATTATCGCCTTCAAAGGTTAGCGTAAATTGATGACGTTCATGAACTTGATCTTCGAACAATGGTTTTACTTTAAAATCTTGATATACGTGGTTCGTCAGTAAGTCATACACTTTCGATTCCAAGTTTTGAAGGTCATCTTCTTCTAGGTTATTTTGGGGTTGAGGATGAAACCATTGAATTTCTTCATCGTGGAAAATCCCATGATAATTATCGCCTTTAAAGGATAACGAAAACTGATGACGTTCATGAACTTGACCTTCAAACAATAGTTTTACTTTAAAATCTTGAATCATGATAAAACCTCCTACGGTTATTTATGGGACTTTTCTTTAAATGATTTTAAATCGTTCGTATCATGGCTCTATCAATCTTTCGTGTTTGGATCAACTTTCAAAATATCACCTGTTGATGCATCAATATCCACAACATATTCTGTATCTTGATTTACAATAGAAATTTCGTATTTTTTAATCCCGTAATTTTCAATGGTTTGAGTGCTCGTTACTAGACCGCCTTTTGATGTGTCTAAGGCAATGGTCTTTGCTTGTAATTGATTAATAGATTGTGAGGGTGCAATGGTTGATTTCGTTATTGGTTGGTTATCAAGCATTGCATGAGCCCCTAGACCACCTGCGATTAAAGCACCTGTTAAAAGCAATGTCATCAAGTTCATGCTTGATAACCTCCTCGTGTTGTTTGTATTGTTATCATAACCTCTCGAGTTTAAAGAAAAAGAAGAGGAACCTTAAAATTCCCTTAGAAAAGTAAAAGAATATCAAGTTTGCGTTTTTTGATTTTGATCTAGTAGGTGAAACTAATAACCCCCCATTCAATTAATTGAGTGGGGGTTTCAGTTTTGCATTCATTATGCAAAGCATATGGGAGTTCATACTGTAATGAATGTACGAAAATATCTAAAATCATACATTAAAAAAAATTCCTTACTCAACTACGTGGCAGGTTAGTAAAATAACATGGATGTTTTTTTTAGGAATAATATAGATTTATAGACGAGACTTTTTAAATTAACAAAAACGGAGGTAGGGGTTACCTTGGATATTGCCAAGTATTACAGAATTTCCTTTGTGATTACATTGTTTATCCTTTTAATAGCAAATATTATCAGCGAATCTACTTTGATGTTCTCACTTGGTTTAGGAGTCTTAATCTTTCATGGTATACCTTGGTTATATAGAAAAATAAAAAGAAATAGTAGTCCTTTTTGAACTAAGGGATGCTTTAGCGAAAGAAGAATTTGCATAAAACACCCCTTTTTTATGCAGCTACTAAGCTTCTTCAGAAGCCGAAAATGTTGATTCATCAACCATGTATAAAATCATGTATAAACGATAAAAATGGACGGTTCGGAACCCCTTGAGTACCAAGGGGTTTAATGTTTCGGAAGTTCCGGAAATTGACTTTATGTTAACTAGATTTGTATACAGTATTCATGTTTTTCTTCGAAATCTTGTTCAATTAAATGGCCAGATAATTGAATAAAATTCGTCAATTTAATTGGATATTTATGTTAAAATAATCAGAGATTTTGAAGGGTTGTACTTAAAAGTAACGTGGAAGTTTTGTTTAAGTATTTAGTTATGGTAAAAGGGGATAAGGTAATGCGAGATAGAGGTTCAGTTGTGCTAATAGAAAATAAAAAGGTTGGACTAATTAAAAGAATTAGAGAAGGTTCTGTTTATTATGTTTTTCCTGGTGGTGGAATTGAAGATGGTGAAACACCAGAAGAAGCAACAAAAAGAGAAGCCTTAGAGGAATTAGGAGTTGAAGTTAAGGTTAATGAGTGCATTGCAAAACTTGAATTTAACGGGACGCAATACTTTTTCCTATCTGAAATCATTAAAGGAACCTTTGGTACTGGTGAGGGTGAAGAGTTCACTAACAAAAATAGAGAAAGAGGAACATTTTTTCCAATGTGGGTAGATATAGAAATGCTATCATCTATTGATGTAAAGCCTAAAGAAGTAGCTTTAAAGGTGCAATCCTTATTCAAGTAAAGGACGCTTTAATTCACTAAGCAGCTAAAAGGATCCTCCAGTCGAAGATCCTTTTTTAATACCGATAATTCACTTTATGTTAACTAGTTTTGTATAGAGTATAATTTGTTTATAAACATATTTTCGAAAAGTAAAAGTTAATATAAATATAGAAAGAGGATGATTTTTTTGGAAATTCAAGAACCAGGACATCCTAGAGAATTATTAAAACGACTTTTCAATCATTATAAACTTTCCTCAAGTTCACTAAGTAAAATTTCTGGAATTCCAGAGGAAACCATATTGAAGTACGCAAATGGTGATAATTTATCACTGGAAACCAGAATGGATTTGGATGATCATATCATCTTCCTTACAATGTCAATGGAAGCACACGAGGAAGATGAAAGAATACAATTATTGATTTCAGGTTTAGCTCAAGAATTCGACATTTCGATTGAAACCATTGGAATATACGCTAAACTTTCTCCTGAAGAAGTTGATAATTTCCTTGAAGATTCTAACTCGCTTTCGATTGAAAAACGGTATCGGTTAGGTGTCACAGTTCTGTTTCTACACTTTATTTGCTATACAAAAGCTCGACGTGAATTGTGATTGCATAAGAATTGTTCTGGAACATAAGGAACGAATGATGAGTATATCTTATACCATTATCGGGCGATTTAATGGAACAAGCAACTAAAAGGATCTTCCAACTGAAGATCCTTTTTCAGTACCTATAAGGGTGATTATGTTAAACTTACTTGAAGGTCATACGTATTTCACATGGAATCATACATATATGAGTTTAAGTGAAAGGAGGGTGAACAATCTATGAGTGTAGATCAAAAAGCATCCATACGAAGCATTTTAGAAGTATTAGCACAAGAAGGAGTAAAGACAGGCGATGTGGCTAAACAAATACCTGGCATAAGTGAAAAACCATTTAGACAGGCATTAAAAGAGGCTGGATATGAATTTAGAAACTCTGGTCAAAAGGGTTGGTTTTTTATTGGAGAAGGTGAAGAACCCCATGATAAAAGTATTTTTGATTATGTGAAATCGAGTTCACCTAAAGTTCATACACCTTTCACACGAAGTAATCAGAAGTTCACGGAGAGTAATAAGGAATTCACGAATCATTCACCTATTGTTCATGAGCCGTTCACCCAAGATGAAATCCATATGATTAAGGACCTGCTTAAATCATGGCAAGAGGTTACCCCAACTACACAAACCAATGAGCCAAGTCTTTATGACCGCGTCAAACAGTTGCGACAAAGTGACAAAACAAGAAAGACGATTGTTATTGATCGTGTCATTGGTAAACGTTTAGATGAGTTTTGTGAAGCTGAGAGGATCAATAAGTCTGATGTGTTGCATTTAGCTTTAGCCGACTTTCTAGAAAAATATGAAAAGTGACCAAAGAAACAAAAAGGATTGGATATCTAAGAGGTACCCAATCCTTTTTTTGCCGATAATTGACTTTATGTTAACTAGGTTTGTATAGAGTATGCATCTGTTCATTAGAAACCTTGTTCAACAAACGGGCCTTTAATTGAACAAATCAAAGAGGATTAAATAGATAAACGGAGAAAAATACATAAAATTAAATTAAGGGAGTAATATGTATGAATTTGATAATTAACTCTGCAGTATTTGAAGATTACGACACATTAAACGATATTGTTAAAGAAGGGCAAGATGAACACGCAGATGCGTTACCTTACATCTTTAATAAAGTAGATAAAGTAATGCCAGAAAGTTACTTTAAAGAACTTCTTGAAGATCCTAACTCCGAAATCTTGGTCGCTAGAGCAAATGGAGGAGTGGTTGGTTTTGCAGTGATGGAGCTTAATGAATCTCCCCCATTTGATTCTATGGTGCCAAGAAAATATGCTTATATGAATGACTTTGGAGTTAAAAGTTCCCACCAAAAAAGAGGAATTGGAAAAGACTTATTTGACGCTTGCGTAAATTGGTCTAAAAATAAAGGCGCATCTTCCCTAGATCTAAATGTATGGGAGTTTAACCAAAAAGCAATTGCTTTTTATAATAAAAACGGTATGAAAAGTATTAGTAGAAAAATGACATTACTGATTGATGATAAATAGTGTTATTCCATTGGGCACTTTTAATTAAACAAGCAGCTAGAAGGATCGTCCAGTCGAAGATCCTTCTAGCTGCCGATAAAGATAATTATGTAAACCTTTCTTGAAATAAAATAAGAGGAGTTTTTTAATCTAGCTTATTAAGCTAATGGGTGACATCGGTTCAAGAAGAAGCCCCTTTTGGGTGGTCGTGGGGAGCGAACAGGATTAGATAACCTGGTAGTTCACGCAGTAAACGATGAGTGCTAAGTGTTAGAGGCAAAGTAAAAGATTAAGAAATCCCTTGGATCCATAGAATCTAAGGGATTTTTGATTTCCTATAATATAGCTTTACGTTTCTTATAAAGAGTTATTCTTATTC
Organism: Peribacillus sp. JNUCC 23; assembly: GCF_053653995.1. The sequence goes on along the minus strand of NZ_JBSJXW010000005.1, from coordinate 4,324 downwards.
TTCTTCAAATGTTAACAATGCGCGATACACAAAGCTTGCGAATTGAGCTCGAGAAACAGGTTCTGTTGGACGGAATTCCGTAACGTTTGTGATACCATACTCAGATAAGATTTGAATATATTCACGAAATTCAGGATAGGCTTTGTCTAAGTCTGTTACTTGACTTTCTTCTCCCTCTACATGATCTAACCAGAGACCTTCAACTAATACTTTCGCCATCTGTTGACGAGTCATATTTTTAGCAGGGAATAAATATCCGTTTGAACCTGTCATCACTTCATAATCGTTCACTGTAAATGCTGCACGCACTAGCTCTTTGTCAGCAAGTGTCACAGGTACATCTTCGAAGACTTGTACTAATTGACCTTCATCATCAAGTAAACGAGCAAAAATTTTCGCTACTTGACCACGAGTGATGTTGTTACCTGGTTTGAATGTGCCATCGTCATAGCCATTAATTATCTTTGCGTCTGATAAAACATCAATGGCTTCAACATGAACGCTGGTTTCAGGAACGTCTTTGAAAGATTTTGCGCTTGCTGCTGTTGGAATAAGGACGCTAGCTAAAAAAGCCGCAGTTGCGATAGAAGCTAAAAACTTCTTCATTGTTTTATTTTTAAACATTGGTAAATCCCCCTAAAAATGTGTTATGTAGATAGAGAGTTTTCATTTTTATATGTATCTAACTATCTGTCAAAATGATGATAACATGCCATATTCAGAAAATAAACTACCATGTTTTTCCTGATAGTTAGTATCCTTTTATGGATTTTACATCAACTCGTGAATTATATGTGGATTATTACCGAACAGAGAGTAACTGTAAATCAGGATTCCTTCTTTTTATTAAAACTGTTTTAGGTTCCTGTTAATGGTAAGGGATTTATCTTGGCATAGTTCATCTGAAAATCTTTGATAGCAAACCCTTTTTTTCTTTCTTTTTACTAGTTAATTGAGCCTCAATTAACTTTAATTTATCCTCTAATTCAGCTTGTTTATTTATTTCCTCCTTTTTTTGTTCTTTCATGTAGACATTGAAGGTATCTTTTAAGTCTTTATCAGAACTAATTAAATCTTTAACGAGTCCTTTTAAAACCTCATTATCTTCCTGGAGCTTATTCATTCTATTATCTTCGAGTAATCTTGTTTCATTTTGCTTTTCCACTAATTGAGATAAGCGATTAACTTCCTGCTGCATACGTTGAAACTCATTACCGATTTGCATGAACATTTCATTAGCGCCACTTTGTTCAAAGGCCTGTCCAAGCAGCAAAGCCATTTCGTTCTCTTTTTCCGTTTTCTCCTTATCCGTTTGCAACTGATGATACAAGTTTTCCTTAATTAACTCTTCTTTCACATCATCAAACGTGACATTACCACCACGATTGAAAACTTCAATGATCTTCTCGATCTTTGGAAACTCGGTATGAGGAATCCAACGACCAGTAGTTCGTTTATCAAACTCAATTAAGCCTTTATCGCACCAAGTTCGCAATCTCGGAACTTCAATGCCAAACCTTTCGGCAACCGGACCTATGGATGACCACTTTACATCACTCATTTTAATTCCTCCTGCGAATAATATTGCGGATTTAGATTCAATTGAGTCTAAAATTAGACTGAAATATCTTTGAATCAGATAATTTATATATGTAATTAGATCCTTGGTGTAATCACTTTTTATTGTTAATTAAGTCTTATTATTACATGTTTTAGTCTTAATTTATATAGCTTTAGACACAAGTATTATGAGACATTATAAAATTCTAATTTAACGGTAATTTGGTTATGTCTCAGTAGACTTTACTCTATTGAGGCTGTGAAGTGATACACTTAAACTAAAGGGCAGAAGAGTTAAAGAAAGAATATAAGGAGGGCTTTTTATTCAAACAATAATAACTAGAATATTCCTTGCGGTGATTGTATTAGTTGTAGTTTTATTTATGGTAGATAAACCTTTTTTAGGAGTTATTCCTTTAATGGGTTCAGTGTTCGTGCATAACTACATTAGTAAATTAGAAAAGAAAGCAGAAGTTGATATTAAATTACGAAGAATAAGCATGATTTGTTATTTTGCGACTGGACTTATAGGATTAGTGCTAATAATTTTGTTTGCTGATTTTTTTCAAACGAGTCGTTTCTAGATCAACAGGAATCCACTTTTTAATGTTGAAATTAGTTTAACGTTGTGAATCTGCATTTTCCTGACTATACCCCTTATAGCGTAAAGACTCATAAACTATCAAATTCACTTGTTTTTTGGTAGAAATTGTTGGATAATTAACCAAACAAATACGGACGTAAAAAAGAACCTCAACGTGTCTAAGTGGTATCCCCATACCCTTAAACCGTTCCCCCTACTACACTAGGGAAAACACTTGTCGAAGTTCTTGAAACTAACAATATTAGTACATTCATTTTAGTGTATTTTACTGTTAGTTTCAAGACAAAAATGTTGTTTCTTTCTATAGACACATTTAAAAAGACGCTGTTTCCCTTAATTTTTATCGGGAGCAGTGTCTTTTTTATTGTCCTCTAAGGAGGAAATACCATGTTAGTCGCAGGCAGAATTGAAAATTTTAAGGACTTTAGCAAGTTCAAAAACGTAAAAAAATTTAACAACCACATTGAAATGTTCCTGGCCGAACATAAAAAAGATTTTACCAAAGGGGAATTAGTTGCGTTCAAACGTCTGGTTCGATTCTCTGCTAAATATGTTGGAGTGGCTAATGCAAAGATTGGCACTCTATTAAGAGCCATCAATGAAAAAGGGAATGGTTTTGGTATAAGCCGATCAACCTTTGAACGGATGTTGAGAAAAGCGAAGGATTTAGGGATCCTATCGGTCGAAAATACGGCTAAATCCAAAGGTGGAAAGGGCCATAATGTCTATATTTTCAACACAATTGATGTATTAAAAAAGGAAAAATTGACGCATTGCGAAGAAGTTCCGAATCCTTGCCAGAGTAAGGGTGAAGGGCATAATTTTGAAAGAGAAACTAGTAATCTTTTAGAAACTAGCAATACTAAAAAGATAAATAAACGTAAGAAAACGCATTTAGATGCTACTTTTACGGCTTCTTATGTTCCAAAAGAATTTGTCAAGGCTGTTAAGCCTTTCTTTAATCATGCTGCTACAATCGAAGACCTTTGGAAAAGTGTTTTTCTTGATACAAGAGCGATTAAAAACATAGTAGAACCAGAAATCATTACATATACAGCCATAGATGCCTTCAAACAAGCAATCCGAGCTTATAAAAAAGGGAAAATCAGAACAACATTGGCTGCCTTCTTCACAGGTACTTTTAAAAACCGAATGGACAAGGCTTACTTTGCTATTCCTTTAGAAGAAATCTCTGAAAGAAACAGGAATTAATATCTTAAAACAAACTAATTTAGATAAAATATTCCTCTTTAAAAACCGCAAAACATACCGCAACAAAGATAAATATCAATGTCTGTTTCATTTGCGGTTTTACTTTGCAGCAAAACCCTTGTCTATATAGGGTTTCGGCCGGCTCCTCCTTTTTCGTAAATGCCAGAAGACCTCGCCTATACTACGTAAACATAGCCGAGGTCTTCTGGTACTCTAAAGTTGTCGCCGGCCGAGGATGGATGAAGTAGCAAGTAGGTTTATGTATAAATGGAGTGAATAGTTTGGGGAAGAGATTAGGAAATGTGGATATAGTGGTTTAGAGATAAAAGATATGGAATGAGTAAAAATACGAATGATGTGAGAATGATAGGATGTTGTTTGCTGATTTATTTGTAGTTTTTTTTAGTTTCGAAGGGTTTCGAAAGGGTTCCGAATAGGGGTCATTTGAAACAACAGAGATTTTGTTTATGGTTTTTGAAGGATACTTTTAAATAGTTGTCGTTCATGCTGTTTGTTGAGCCTTCTAAGGCGTTTTAACTTTTTTCGAGTACAAAGTTAAGTGTGAACGTTTCGGATGCTATAAATGGCCCTTAAGGGTTCTTGAAAAGCCTTTTTAAAAATAGACCCCCCATATGAGCGTAACAGGCAAATTGAGTGGGTCTATCTTTTGGGTAGATCTATCCTTAATATTTTATCATATTATTTATTTAACAAAGACCAAATAAAACGTTGTCGATTCTGTCTCTTTTCTGGAGAAGTAATCCACCAATATTTTTCCTCATAAGCTTCGATATCACTTTCTAAATATAAAGCAGTTCGCCCATTTGAAACAAACTGAATGGGCTTAGGAAAATCATTTTCACTTTTCTTTTCATGAATGCTCTGTCTTGCCATTTGCCATCTTGTCGTTAGGTCTGCAATTGTTAATAATTTTGGAATTTCACTCAT
>NZ_JBSJXW010000004.1:0-13431 GCF_053653995.1 Peribacillus sp. JNUCC 23 | reverse complement strand
TTAAAAAATCCCCCTTTGGGTTCATCTGATTATGCCAAATTTTTAACTATAACAAAAGTTTTTTTTTGTTATAGTTGGCACCATTTTTGTTATAGTTGGCACCATTTTTGTTATAGTTAAGGCACCATTTTTGTTATAGTTGGCACCATTTTTGTTATAGTTGGCACCATTTTTGTTATAGTTGGCACCATTTTTGTTATAGTTAGGTCCGTCAAACCCAGTCATACCAAGGGTTTCAGAGGGGCTGAAAACAAGTATAAAACAAGGATAAAACAAGATAAAACAAAAAACAGTAAAACAACAACAGAAAAAATGTGATTGCTATCCGAATACCAAAATCACATAAAATACAAATAAAGGGTTTATATGTAAAATGAACATACCACAGGAATATTCCTCCATTTTTAAAAATGGAAGATGAGCTTATTCATTTGGAAAATTTCAAAACACTAATATCCACTTTTTCTATTGACTCTTTAAAAAAAAGATATTAATATATTAATTCTTGTCACGTTAAGGAATTTTAACAAAAAAAGTTTTGTTTTAATTTCTTCGTAGAAGTTGACAAAAACGAATGTGTTTGATAATATGAATCTTGTCGCTGATACGAAATAAATTATTTCGGAAAATCATTTGACAACTTGAGAACAAAATGATACACTATTATTCTGTCTCAAATTAATAGTTCTTTGAAAACTAAACAAAGCAGAAACGTCAACGTTTTAATTAAGTGAGTACACACTATAAAAACAATGAGCAAGTCAAACACTTTTTGGAGAGTTTGATCCTGGCTCAGGACGAACGCTGGCGGCGTGCCTAATACATGCAAGTCGAGCGAATGATAGGGAGCTTGCTCCCTTGATTTAGCGGCGGACGGGTGAGTAACACGTGGGCAACCTACCTGTAAGACTGGGATAACTTCGGGAAACCGGAGCTAATACCGGATAATTTCTTTTCTCGCATGAGAAGAGATGGAAAGACGGTTTCGGCTGTCACTTACAGATGGGCCCGCGGCGCATTAGCTAGTTGGTGAGGTAATGGCTCACCAAGGCCACGATGCGTAGCCGACCTGAGAGGGTGATCGGCCACACTGGGACTGAGACACGGCCCAGACTCCTACGGGAGGCAGCAGTAGGGAATCTTCCGCAATGGACGAAAGTCTGACGGAGCAACGCCGCGTGAACGAAGAAGGCCTTCGGGTCGTAAAGTTCTGTTGTTAGGGAAGAACAAGTACCAGAGTAACTGCTGGTACCTTGACGGTACCTAACCAGAAAGCCACGGCTAACTACGTGCCAGCAGCCGCGGTAATACGTAGGTGGCAAGCGTTGTCCGGAATTATTGGGCGTAAAGCGCGCGCAGGTGGTTCCTTAAGTCTGATGTGAAAGCCCACGGCTCAACCGTGGAGGGTCATTGGAAACTGGGGAACTTGAGTGCAGAAGAGGAAAGTGGAATTCCAAGTGTAGCGGTGAAATGCGTAGAGATTTGGAGGAACACCAGTGGCGAAGGCGACTTTCTGGTCTGTAACTGACACTGAGGCGCGAAAGCGTGGGGAGCGAACAGGATTAGATACCCTGGTAGTCCACGCCGTAAACGATGAGTGCTAAGTGTTAGAGGGTTTCCGCCCTTTAGTGCTGCAGCTAACGCATTAAGCACTCCGCCTGGGGAGTACGGCCGCAAGGCTGAAACTCAAAGGAATTGACGGGGGCCCGCACAAGCGGTGGAGCATGTGGTTTAATTCGAAGCAACGCGAAGAACCTTACCAGGTCTTGACATCCTTTTGCCCTCCCTAGAGATAGGGACTTCCCTTCGGGGACAAAAGTGACAGGTGGTGCATGGTTGTCGTCAGCTCGTGTCGTGAGATGTTGGGTTAAGTCCCGCAACGAGCGCAACCCTTGATCTTAGTTGCCAGCATTTAGTTGGGCACTCTAAGGTGACTGCCGGTGACAAACCGGAGGAAGGTGGGGATGACGTCAAATCATCATGCCCCTTATGACCTGGGCTACACACGTGCTACAATGGATGGTACAAAGAGCTGCAAACCCGCGAGGGTAAGCGAATCTCATAAAGCCATTCTCAGTTCGGATTGTAGGCTGCAACTCGCCTACATGAAGCCGGAATCGCTAGTAATCGTGGATCAGCATGCCACGGTGAATACGTTCCCGGGCCTTGTACACACCGCCCGTCACACCACGAGAGTTTGTAACACCCGAAGTCGGTGAGGTAACCGCAAGGAGCCAGCCGCCTAAGGTGGGACAGATGATTGGGGTGAAGTCGTAACAAGGTAGCCGTATCGGAAGGTGCGGCTGGATCACCTCCTTTCTAAGGATGAAATGAAGTACTAGATACTTCAATAAATGGACGTTTCTGCCTTTGTTTAGTTTTGAGAGAATTATCTCTCTATACTTTGTTCCTTGAAAACTAGATAACAAATAACAAGACATCATTGAAATAGTAAGTTCTTTTTTTAATTAACTTCGGTTAAGTTAGAAAGGGCGCACGGTGGATGCCTTGGCACTAGGAGCCGATGAAGGACGGGACTAACACCGATATGCTTCGGGGAGCTGTAAGTAAGCTTTGATCCGGAGATTTCCGAATGGGGAAACCCACTGTTCGTAATGGAACAGTATCTTTACCTGAATACATAGGGTACTGAAGGCAGACCCGGGGAACTGAAACATCTAAGTACCCGGAGGAAGAGAAAGCAAACGCGATTTCCTGAGTAGCGGCGAGCGAAACGGAAGATAGCCCAAACCAAGAGGCTTGCCTCTTGGGGTTGTAGGACACTCAACATGGAGTTACAAAGGAACGGGGTAAGTGAAGTGATCTGGAAAGATCCGTCAAAGAAGGTAAAAACCCTGTAGCTGAAACTTCGTTCCCTCCTGAGTGGATCCTGAGTACGGCGGGACACGAGAAATCCCGTCGGAAGCAGGGAGGACCATCTCCCAAGGCTAAATACTACCTAGTGACCGATAGTGAACCAGTACCGTGAGGGAAAGGTGAAAAGCACCCCGGAAGGGGAGTGAAATAGATCCTGAAACCGTGTGCCTACAAGTAGTTAGAGCCCGTTAATGGGTGATAGCGTGCCTTTTGTAGAATGAACCGGCGAGTTACGATTTCATGCAAGGTTAAGTTGATAAGACGGAGCCGCAGCGAAAGCGAGTCTGAATAGGGCGCATGAGTATGAGGTCGTAGACCCGAAACCAGGTGATCTACCCATGTCCAGGGTGAAGTTCAGGTAACACTGAATGGAGGCCCGAACCCACGTACGTTGAAAAGTGCGGGGATGAGGTGTGGGTAGCGGAGAAATTCCAATCGAACCTGGAGATAGCTGGTTCTCTCCGAAATAGCTTTAGGGCTAGCCTCGAGATGAGAGTATTGGAGGTAGAGCACTGATTGGACTAGGGGCCCCCAACGGGTTACCGAATTCAGTCAAACTCCGAATGCCAAATACTTATTCTCGGGAGTCAGACTGCGAGTGATAAGATCCGTAGTCAAGAGGGAAACAGCCCAGACCACCAGCTAAGGTCCCCAAGTTTACGTTAAGTGGAAAAGGATGTGGAGTTGCTTAGACAACCAGGATGTTGGCTCAGAAGCAGCCATCATTTAAAGAGTGCGTAATAGCTCACTGGTCGAGTGACTCTGCGCCGAAAATGTACCGGGGCTAAACGTAACACCGAAGCTGTGGATGGATACCGTATGGTATCCGTGGTAGGAGAGCGTTCTAAGGGCGTTGAAGCTAGACCGGAAGGACTGGTGGAGCGCTTAGAAGTGAGAATGCCGGTATGAGTAGCGAAAGAAGGGTGAGAATCCCTTCCACCGAATGCCTAAGGTTTCCTGAGGAAGGCTCGTCCGCTCAGGGTTAGTCGGGACCTAAGCCGAGGCTGAAAAGCGTAGGCGATGGACAACAGGTTGATATTCCTGTACCACCTATACATCGTTTGAGCGATGGGGGGACGCAGAAGGATAGGGTAAGCGCGCTGTTGGATATGCGCGTCCAAGCAGTTAGGCCGGAAACGAGGAAAATCCCGTTTCCATTAAGGCGGAGCTGTGATGGCGAGGGAAATATAGTACCGAAGTTCCTGATTCCACGCTGCCAAGAAAAGCCTCTAGTGAGATGTAGGGTGCCCGTACCGCAAACCGACACAGGTAGGCGAGGAGAGAATCCTAAGGTGTGCGAGAGAACTCTCGTTAAGGAACTCGGCAAAATGACCCCGTAACTTCGGGAGAAGGGGTGCTTTTTAGGGTGAATAGCCCGGAAAAGCCGCAGTGAATAGGCCCAGGCGACTGTTTAGCAAAAACACAGGTCTCTGCGAAGCCGCAAGGCGAAGTATAGGGGCTGACGCCTGCCCGGTGCTGGAAGGTTAAGAGGAGAGGTTAGCCGCAAGGCGAAGCTTTGAATTGAAGCCCCAGTAAACGGCGGCCGTAACTATAACGGTCCTAAGGTAGCGAAATTCCTTGTCGGGTAAGTTCCGACCCGCACGAAAGGCGTAACGATCTGGGCACTGTCTCAACGAGAGACTCGGTGAAATTATAGTACCTGTGAAGATGCAGGTTACCCGCGACAGGACGGAAAGACCCCGTGGAGCTTTACTGCAGCCTGATATTGAATTTTGGTACAGCTTGTACAGGATAGGTAGGAGCCTGTGAAGCCGGAGCGCTAGCTTCGGTCGAGGCGTCGGTGGGATACTACCCTGGCTGTATTGAAATTCTAACCCGCGCCCCTTATCGGGGCGGGAGACAGTGTCAGGCGGGCAGTTTGACTGGGGCGGTCGCCTCCTAAAATGTAACGGAGGCGCCCAAAGGTTCCCTCAGAATGGTTGGAAATCATTCGTAGAGTGTAAAGGCACAAGGGAGCTTGACTGCGAGACCTACAAGTCGAGCAGGGACGAAAGTCGGGCTTAGTGATCCGGTGGTTCCGCATGGAAGGGCCATCGCTCAACGGATAAAAGCTACCCCGGGGATAACAGGCTTATCTCCCCCAAGAGTCCACATCGACGGGGAGGTTTGGCACCTCGATGTCGGCTCATCGCATCCTGGGGCTGTAGTCGGTCCCAAGGGTTGGGCTGTTCGCCCATTAAAGCGGTACGCGAGCTGGGTTCAGAACGTCGTGAGACAGTTCGGTCCCTATCCGTCGTGGGCGCAGGAAATTTGAGAGGAGCTGTCCTTAGTACGAGAGGACCGGGATGGACGCACCGCTGGTGTACCAGTTGTTCTGCCAAGAGCATCGCTGGGTAGCTACGTGCGGACGGGATAAATGCTGAAAGCATCTAAGCATGAAGCCCCCCTCAAGATGAGATTTCCCATAGCGTAAGCTAGTAAGATCCCTGAAAGATGATCAGGTTGATAGGTCAGAGGTGGAAGCGTGGCGACATGTGGAGCTGACTGATACTAATCGATCGAGGACTTAACCAATATATATTTTAATGATGATTCTCAGTTCTGTTATCTAGTTTTGAAGGAATAAACCTTCTAACTGAATTTAGTCTGGTAATGATGGCGAAGAGGTCACACCCGTTCCCATTCCGAACACGGAAGTTAAGCTCTTCAGCGCCGATGGTAGTTGGGGGTCTCCCCTGTGAGAGTAGGACGTTGCCAGGCTAAGCCCCTAATTAAATTAGGGGCTATTATTCTTTCTACAACTATATACGGCCCTTGGTCAAGCGGTTAAGACACCGCCCTTTCACGGCGGTAACACGGGTTCGAATCCCGTAGGGGTCACCATATTGGAGGATTAGCTCAGCTGGGAGAGCATCTGCCTTACAAGCAGAGGGTCGGCGGTTCGATCCCGTCATCCTCCACCATTACCTATAGTGCCGGTGTAGCTCAACTGGTAGAGCAACTGACTTGTAATCAGTAGGTTGGGGGTTCAAGTCCTCTTGCCGGCACCAGGTTTTTTTTTGTTTTCGAGCCATTAGCTCAGTTGGTAGAGCATCTGACTTTTAATCAGAGGGTCGCAGGTTCGAATCCTGCATGGCTCACCATTTATCGCGGGTGTGGCGGAATTGGCAGACGCACCAGACTTAGGATCTGGCGCCGCGAGGCGTGGGGGTTCAAGTCCCTTCACCCGCATTATTTATTACGCGGAAGTAGTTCAGTGGTAGAATACAACCTTGCCAAGGTTGGGGTCGCGGGTTCGAATCCCGTCTTCCGCTCTACTTTTCGTAAGTGCCGGGGTGGCGGAACTGGCAGACGCACAGGACTTAAAATCCTGCGGTAGGTGACTACCGTACCGGTTCGATTCCGGTCCTCGGCACCATTTTATATTTATACGCGCCCGTAGCTCAATTGGATAGAGCGTCTGACTACGGATCAGAAGGTTATGGGTTCGACTCCTTTCGGGCGCGCCATATAGACGGGAAGTAGCTCAGCTTGGTAGAGCACTTGGTTTGGGACCAAGGGGTCGCAGGTTCGAATCCTGTCTTCCCGATTATCACCTTTTTTTATAATGGGGCCTTAGCTCAGCTGGGAGAGCGCCTGCCTTGCACGCAGGAGGTCAGCGGTTCGATCCCGCTAGGCTCCACCATTATTATGATTATTGTATACGCTTATTTATTTGGCGGCGTAGCTCAGCTGGCTAGAGCGTACGGTTCATACCCGTGAGGTCGGGGGTTCGATCCCCTCTGCCGCTACCAAATCATGAAGGATCTTTAGCTCAGCTGGTTAGAGCAGACGGCTCATAACCGTCTGGTCGTAGGTTCGAGTCCTACAAGATCCACCACTATTTATACGGAGGTATACCCAAGCCCGGCTGAAGGGATCGGTCTTGAAAACCGACAGGGGAGTCAAATCCCGCGGGGGTTCGAATCCCTCTACCTCCTCCATTTTTTGAAAAAGATCACACAATTCATATCGTCGCGGGGTGGAGCAGTCCGGTAGCTCGTCGGGCTCATAACCCGAAGGTCGCAGGTTCAAATCCTGTCCCCGCAATCTGGTCCGGTAGTTCAGTTGGTTAGAATGCCTGCCTGTCACGCAGGAGGTCGCGGGTTCGAGTCCCGTCCGGACCGCCATTTTTATTCTAGTAGGGTCACCTACTATTGATATACATTGTGTGGCTCAGTAGCTCAGTCGGTAGAGCAAAGGACTGAAAATCCTTGTGTCGGCGGTTCGATTCCGTCCTGAGCCATCATTAGATTAATACGGAGGGGTAGCGAAGTGGCTAAACGCGGCGGACTGTAAATCCGCTCCTTCGGGTTCGGCAGTTCGAATCTGCCCCCCTCCACCATTCCATCATTGTGTAGTTTAAAGATAGAATAGAGGTCTTCGGAACTTCCGAAGAAGGTTGTGAACCCATTTATTTTATATTATTGGGCTATAGCCAAGCGGTAAGGCAACGGATTTTGATTCCGTCATGCGAAGGTTCGATCCCTTCTAGCCCAGTCATGGCAGCATAGCCAAGTGGTAAGGCAGAGGTCTGCAAAACCTTCACCCCCGGTTCAAATCCGGGTGCTGCCTTAATCATGCCGGTGTGGCGGAATTGGCAGACGCGCACGACTCAAAATCGTGTTCCTTTTGGAGTGCCGGTTCGACCCCGGCCACCGGTATCGAAGCGAGACATATTTTGCGGGTGTAGTTTAGTGGTAAAACCTCAGCCTTCCAAGCTGATGATGAGAGTTCGATTCTCTTCACCCGCTCCAAAAAATGGGCCTATAGCTCAGCTGGTTAGAGCGCACGCCTGATAAGCGTGAGGTCGATGGTTCGAGTCCATTTAGGCCCACCATAATCCTATATTTTTTGTTCCGCAGTAGCTCAGTGGTAGAGCATTCGGCTGTTAACCGAACGGTCGTAGGTTCGAGTCCTACCTGCGGAGCCATTTTTTTTTATATGGGGAAGTACTCAAGAGGCTGAAGAGGCGCCCCTGCTAAGGGTGTAGGTCGGGTAACCGGCGCGAGGGTTCAAATCCCTCCTTCTCCGCCACACATAGGATGCGCCTTTAGCTCAGCAGGATAGAGCAACGGCCTTCTAAGCCGTCGGTCAGAGGTTCGAATCCTCTAAGGCGCGTAAAAACTAACCAATTAAGGTTAGTTTTTTTTGTTTGTTCATTTCAGTCTGTGAGCAAAACAAGACCGTATTGAACCAATTCATTCGTCTCATGGCACTTTAGGTCACTCTAGTGAACAAATGATACATAAAACAAAAAATAAATTGATTATAATGCGTTTCTCAGCATTATTTATTTTAAAAAATGATTTTTTTCTTGTGTAGGTTCCGAAAGGGTTGCGAATGAGTTCGGAACCTTCCAAATGGGCAGGGATAAACGAAAGCTTGTAGTGGTAGGCTGGCGATGAATTTTTAAAAGTTAATACACAACAGAATGGGTGGCAGTTTTTTAGGCGGTTAATATCCTTTAGCTTTAGTCCCTATATAGAAAAGCTCTTAAATATCTGGACTTTGCTAGTTTTGTAGGTTTATAATTCTATTAAATAAAAAACTTGATACGGACAAATAAAAAAGCCACTTCCATATGTTAAAGGTTGGCGCCTTTAACGGAAATGACTTTGACCCTGTTTCACAACCACCACAGCCGGAACAGGAAAAACAACAATTTCGATACGCCTATTATAACGGGTTTATAGAGAGAATTTCAACCGTTAACTTTTAGTGATTTTAAAAATAGGGCGTCCAAAGGTGTATTTTACCGTTTTTCTAATCCGGCTGGGGTTGGTAAAAGGGTAAAGTATGCCTTTTTCTTTGTCTTCTCGGAAGGAAGAAAAACCATGTTGGTAGCTGGAAGAATTGAAAATTTTAAAGACTTTAGCAAGTTTAAAACCGTAAAAAAATTTAACAACCACATTGAAATGTTCCTGGCTGAACATAAAAAAGATTTTACTAAAGGGGAATTAGTCGCGTTCAAACGCCTAGTTCGATTCTCTGCTAAATATGTTGGAGTGGCTAACGCAAAGATTGGCACTCTATTAAGAGCCATCAATGAAAAAGGGAATGGTTTTGGTATAAGCCGATCAACTTTTGAACGAATGTTGAGAAAAGCGAAGGATTTAGGGATCCTATCGGTCGAAAATACGGCTAAATCCAAAGGTGGAAAAGGGCATAATGTCTATATTTTTAATACAATTGATGTATTAAAAAAGGAAAAATTGACGTATTGTGAGGATCACGAGAAACCTTGCGACAGTAAGGTTGAAGGGCATAATTTTGAAAGAGAAACTAGTAATCTTTTAGAAACTAGCAATACTAAAAAGATAAATAAACGTAAGGAGACGCATTTAGATTCTACTTTTACGGCTTCTTATGTTCCAAAAGAATTTGTCCAGGCTGTTAAGCCTTTCTTTAATCATGCTGCTACGATCGAAGACCTTTGGAAAAGCGTTTTTCTTGATACAAAGGGGATAAAAAACATAGTAGAACCTGAAATCATTACATATACGGCCATAGCTGCCTTTAAACAAGCAATCAGAGCCTCTAAAAAAGGGAAAATCAGAACGACCTTAGCTGCCTTCTTCACAGGTACTTTTAAAAACCTAATTGGATAAGGCTTACTTTGCTATTCCTTTAGAAGAAATCCATGAAAGAATCAGCCATTGAAACAAGAAATAATATCTTAAAACAAGCTAATTTAGATAAAATTATCCTCTTTAAAAACCGTAAAACACACCACAACAAAGATAGATCTCAAAGAGAGCTCAATGTCTGTTTCATTTGCGGTTTTACTTTGTAGTAAATCCCTGTCTATTTATGGGTTCGGCCGGGTTCCTCCTTTTTCGTAAACACCAGAAGACCTCGCCTATACTACGTAAACATAGCCGAGGTCTTCTGGTACTCTAAAGTTGTCCCCGGCCGAGGGTGGATGAAGTAGCAAGTAAGTTTATGTATAAATGGAGAGATTAGTTTGGGGAAGAGATTAAGAAATATGGATATAGTGGTTTAGAGATAAAAGATGTAGAACGAGTAAAAAATACGAATGATGTGAGAATTATAGGATGCTGTTTGCTGATTTATTTATAGTGTTTTTAAGTTCCGAAGATAGATTCGAAGGGTTCCAAAAAGGGGGCATTCGAAAAAAATAGGGATTTTGTTTATGGTTTTTGTAATATGTTTTTAAAAATACGTCGTTCATGCTGTTTATTAGGCCTTCTAGGGCGTTTTATCTTTTTTTGAGTACAAATGTAAATATAAAGATTTCAGATGTTATAAACACCCCTTAAAGGACCTTAAAAGACCTTGCAGATTTATTACTTTCAATTCATTTTTCACAATAATTCTCCAGTTTTACCTTAAACGTCTTTTCAATCTATGTATTAGGGCTACTGAACCTTCTGAATTTTGACAGGTGTGGAATTGTAGCCAAACCGCCTGTTTCCCTTCCGGATCGGAAACAGGTATTCTGTATCGCTCATATGAGCCGTATAATCCTCAATTACTTCCCGCAGCTTGATCGGAACCATAGCGTCGCAGTGCCCATTCCATATCCTCGATTTCTTTCGCTGTTCGCAACGGCTGTCCGTTCTTTTTTTCATGATTTACCTACAATATCGTACATTTAGCGTACGATATTGTTGTTTTAACGATAAGGTCTATTGTTATCAATGAAATGAATGTACGAAAATATCTAAAATCATACATTCAAAAAAACGCCCTGTTCAATTAAAGAAGAAAAGAAGAAAAGAAGAAAAGAAGAAAAGAAGAAAAGAAGAAAAGAAGAAAAGAAGAAAAGAAGAAAAGAAGAAATAAACGTTTATTCGTTGGAAGAATGGTTGATTTCTTCTTTTCTTCTTTCCATGCAGCATAGTAGAGTTTGCTACTTGAATAGGCTTCGGTCTGGCCACATGGTAAGTAAATTTGCAAAATGTCTTCTACTTAATCTCCTTCAAATACTTCTCCAAAGCCTCTTCAATCAGAATATAGATGTTTTTTTCATGGACAAGGGCTTGCATTTTTAATTCTTTATGTAGATCTGTACGTAGATCGAAGGATACGCGTTTTCTTTCCACTTTTATTTCATCCTTTCTTGTTTCGTTGATTTCTTTATTCGAATAAACGTTGGTATCTTCTTCGCCTACTATTTCGGCTAATGCTTGGGTTGGGGTGATTATTTTTTGCATACGTTTCATTTTTTTTATGTCATTTACTTTGGACACGCTCAATCAACTCCTTGTAGAAACGGTTGTATTGGTCTAATGCCTTTTTTAATTCTGGGTTCCTATTAAATCCATAGAGAGCTAATCTGCCCACTGGTGCTTTTCTCGTAATGGTTGTTTGAAAAACTTCGTTAGGATAGTCCTCCTCAATCATTTCTTTAAACGCTTTTGAATCGTTTCTACGTACATCGTTCATGGTGCGTAAAATCCCAACGACTTGTGTATCTCTATGACCGAAATTTCTAGCGCCTTCAACAGAGTCCATAAAATTAGGAATCGCCGAGTAACACCAGCTTGAACATTCAAACATGACAACTATGTGTTCGCTTGCGCATAGGGCATTTGTGGTTTGTTCACTAAGTGATGGTGGGGTATCAATTACGATAAAATCATATTGATCCCTAACTTGATCAAGAATTTGATCGAGGATTAAGCTAGGGTTCCCCTTAAATGGGAGAGTGTCGCCTTGATAAGTTTTCCCGGTATAAATCCAGCGAGGAAATGTAGCTAAAAAATTGTTGGCAGGAAGCAGATCTAAATGATCGGTGATAGAAACAATATACTTTTCTACGTCGTTTTGTTGCATCGCTTCTAATATAGATTTTCCCATAAACTCATTAGATGGTTGTTCAGATAAAAATTCAGTCAAGTTTCCTTGAGAATCCATATCCACGGCCAGTACACGGTAGCCATCTTCTTTTAGCAAATAGGATAATATGCCCGTTGTAGTGGATTTGCCGCATCCGCCTTTTTGGATTCCCATTGTAATGGTAATGGCCAATCTTCGCACCTTCCTTCTTTAAAAATTGTTGCCTACTTTCCTTATTCGATAATAGTTGAACAACTCCTTCTTGTTAAGTGGGGGATAAAAACCTTTATATATCAGGCTGTATACGTACTTTTCAAACATTCATACAGGGACATTAAGGTGTTGAAGCTGTATTTATAATTCCTTAACTAGCCGTTCTTTGGAATAATATATATTCTTAAGATAAACTCGATAGAATATATATAGTACTACTTACATACCTTAAACAGAATAAAAAAGGGGGGTTGGTATCATTTAAATACCCAACTCCTTTTATTTCCTCTTAAATTCAAAAAACTAAAAATTAGCTTGCAACTACACTCCTTTTAACCAATCTTCAATCTGTATCTTCGCCTTTTCAATATCCTTTTTTTCTAAAGTAGTATTTTCAGGCTCCATAATATTAAGCGTTTCGTATAAGTCTTGTTTGACCGTTTCAAAAATCTGCACAGCATTGGCTTGCCCCACATCCAGAAACCTCTGTATTTCACTGATTGATTTCTCTTCCACAAACCAATACGGTAAAGGATCTTTTGATTTTCTAAAATCTGAAATTAAATGCATAAGAATGTTTTCAGATGATGCAATACCTTCATTAGGTCCTGAGGAACGTAACACTTTCGTTATGTACCCTATAGGATTTTCGATATCTTTTCTATCTTGTATTTTCTCTAATAGGTCAATAACAGTTGCTTGTCCATATTTCCCCCATGATTCAATCACTTCATCGGACAACTGGATTCCTAATGTTTTCCCTAGCTTTCTGACGCTTTTTGAAAAGCTATTTGATAACTTAAATTCTTCAAGATTACTTTCAAAAATATCAAGTTCTTCTATCTTAGGTTGTTTTGCGGACTTTATTAGAAATTTAACCTTTTCAACTTTACGTCCTTTTTTTACAACTTCTATTTCGAAAGCAATATCCGTTTTCTTCATAAGTTCTTTTTGGGCCGGTAAAAGTACACGTTGTTTAAAGTTTCCATAAGCAGGATAGACATCTTCAGCGCCAAGCATCTTCCGTAAATCTGAAAGAAAAAACGTCCTCTCTTGAAACCTTTCGTATTGTTTTAACAATTCATAGATCCGAATAGCATAAGAACTCTTGAGTTTAACAACATTTTCAAGCTTATAGCTCGTAAATTCTTTTTTTAATTCTAATAGGTATGGACGTAAGAATGGATCAAATCGAACGTCTATGGTACCTTCAGATTCGTTATAGGCAACATAACTTAACCAGGCTACCTGGATAACCTTCTTATCAATGCGAACCTCAAACACCTTTTGCATGAGTTCCTTAGTAATTTGCCTTAATTCTGTATATTTAGGCGTACCATTTAAGCCTAATAATCGATTAAACTCCTTAATCGGTAATGTATATGATTTAAAATCCGAGTCCTCGGGATGAATATTGCTGGCCAAACAGAGAATAATTTTTTGCTCAACCACACCGAGTTTATAATTTGCTTCGATTAAAATATTAGATTTAGTTACAAGTTGACTGGTTCGATTTTCCATAATCGATGTAGACAT
>NZ_JBSJXW010000003.1:0-7707 GCF_053653995.1 Peribacillus sp. JNUCC 23 | reverse complement strand
GTGATTTGCTCCTTATGAGCAAACAAAAAAGCATACACTTCAGCCTTGGTAATCTAAAGGCTATTTGTGTATGCTCATCATTTATATAGAATTTTTTAGTTCTATCATAAATTTTCATTGAAATACGAGTATCTTCCAATGTATAATGAATACATCAAATAACCTTTCGGCTGTGAAAGGCGAAGTCATTTCTCGTTAGTGGTCTGCAAACCCTAACATTATGAGAAATGGCTTTTTATTTGCTATTTTTTTATTTAATTCTAGCATAATTCACCAGCAGATAGAATAATAGATTGAAATTTTTTCGGATCGGCAATTAAAAAATCGTCTGAGTGTGGGGATAGTTGTGTATTCTAGCGAGGTTTTTAACAAGGTAGAAAAATCAAATAGTGTGGACGAGGGTGCGTTAGGGGTAAAAAAACGAGAACTAACGTTCTTTTTCCCTTGAAACATAGCCCCACTACCATTTTCAATAAAACTCGTATTTTATGCTATCCCAGAGCCTTGTACAGGCTACTTATTCACTTCCACATATTCAAATAGGTTGAAATCTCAAAACGCCTGTATGGGGATTGTATGGCGTTTAAGTGGTATGGGTTACTAAATTTAAATAAAAAAACCTCTACATGAGAGAGGCTTTAATCTTCATTAGACGGTGGTAATAGTTCTGGAAGTGAATTTTCAAGTTCTTTTGGAAGTAGGGCTTTCATTGCTACCTGTCCGACTTGTTTAACAGCTCGAGGGTTTCGATACCCCCAATTAAGTAGTTTCGCACCGATAGCAGTTGCCCATGTACCTTTAGGGAGATAATCGATCTGTTCTTTTAATAATTCAATTTCTTTATGTATCTTTTTGTCTTCAGCATTTTGTTGTTTTATTTGTTCTTGAAACATTTTTTCAAATTCATCGAGCCTTGCTTTAAATTTCTCTCCTTCTTCTTTTGAGAAATAGGTGGTTTCACTATCAGAGAACTTTTCATGGATAAATCTTTCTAAATCTTTAAGCTTTTCTTCATTTTCATAAACTTGTCTACCTAGAGTGGTACTTTTTAGTTCTTCTCTTAAAATAATAATCCAATTATCAATTGCTTCTAAATATTCATCTTTAGATAAATCTACATCCGTTTCAGGAGACATTATTTCTCCTGGACTATAAGTGATGTATATATCTGACGCTGTACTTAGCATTGAAGCATTAAAATAATATTCATGATTATATTTATAAATGATGTCTATCTCTACATTACTTTTATTCTTCGAGGAAATTGTAAAATCTTCTGAAGAAAAACCTTGTTCTGATAGCGTTTCTCTAATCTCAGCTAAGAATCTCTTACTAACCGTCCTTATCTTGGTTGTATTTTCCATTTTTCCACCTCTTGCATCTTTTTCTAAATTATAACTTAATGATAGGAATGGTGGGGAAAATTTAAACAAGAAAGAAAAAACGTCTCATTACCCTTGTTTTTTCTTTCTAACTGCTCTAATTAATGTACTTTTGGAAATGCCTGTCATGGATTCTACTTGTTTATATGAATTATTTTCAAGTAATTGCAAAGCATGTTCAATCTGCTTTTTACTAAACTTGTTCGGTCTACCCTCTCTAAAATCATCCTTTAGTCTAGCAATCACTTTACCTTCTTGCGTTCTCTCCACAATCATATCCCTTTCAAACTCTGCAAAACCGCTCATGATTGTAAATATTAATTTGCCTGTTGGTGTATTTTCAATCAATCCCATATTAAGTATGTGAACCCGTACACCCTTTTCAAATAGACCTTTGACAATCTGTATTGCGTCACCTGCTGAACGTGCAAACCGATCTAGCTTAGTAACAACAAGTGTATCTCCTTCTTTGAGCAGTAAAAGTAATTCCTGAAATTGTGGGCGATCAGCTTTAGTACCTGTGAATTTTTCAGAATAGATTTTCTCGCACCCTTCATTTTCTAATGTTTGAATCTGTACTTCTAAATCTTGTCCAATCGTTGACACCCTTGCATATCCATATTTCATATCATTGACTCCTATTTCAGCACGCATTTATGACACTAAGTTATGATACCTTCCGATACCTTGATAATACAGCATTCACAAAACGGTGTCAATACTTATAAGTTTTGATACCAAAGAATAAGAGTATCCTCTATTTTAAATTCTAAAAATTAAACTTATTAGACTTAATTCTAAAAAATCCATTTACAAGAATTACTTCTTTTGGTAAACTTAAGTTACAAAAAAAGAAGTAGGAGGGGTTTTTCATGGTAGTAATTTCAGTACCGCAAGCCGACGCTAACAACTCGCTTCAAAATCATCTGGAAGCAGGTAAAAAGTACACTTATCACGAGATTAAGGAAGTATTAAAGAAAGTATTTGAAGGTATTAATGATAATCAATGCTCAGGTTTAATACATCGAGCTCATAGTAAAACTGACGGTGTTTTAGTAAAAGCCGACAAATATTATCAGCTTCGTGCAACTGCTACTACAGCAAACAATGGCTTAGAAGAAGCTAAACGTATTCTTGAAGATGCTCTACGAGAAATCGAACTTATTCCCGTTAAACATTTTAAAACAGCTGAACAATTCAACGAGCTTATCAAACTTAAAGAAGAACTCAACAAACTTATTAAGTAAATAATAAAAGGACATTAGCAATTAACAGCTAATGTCCTTTTATTTGAATTATTTGTTTTCATAACAGATCGTAACTGTTAAGTTATGACACCGATGAAGTCAACTGAAAATAAATAGAAAAAAAATTCAGAAATTTGGTATCATCAAAGAAGGAATATTTAGGTAAAGGGGGGAATGTATCATATATGACATAAGTTTTCTCACAATTTATGGCATAAATGATATAATGTATGGGTATAGATATAGATAAAGGAAAAGTTGTTCTTCTACCAGATGAATTTGGAGTTGAACATTTTGGGGATTTTTATACAAATTTAGCTGAATTAGCAAACGAATCTCATATCGAAAATGTACAATTACATTTTATAAGAGCAGTTCTCAAACGTTTAAGGACACTGGATAGGAACGATCTTCCGCAGGATCATACGACTTCATTATCTTTTGATTTTAAATTAGATGTTGATGGGATTTCTTATACCAGACCTCTTGAAATCGTTAAAAAATTAGGCAAGAGTGTAGTGTATGAATTACGTATTGATATAGATGAATTTAATTGGTACTTTAGAGCAACATTTTTTCCAAAATATCATGATAGTCAACTTTATCATTGTGTGGTATATCCTTTTGTGAAAATACCTGGTGAATCTGATCCAACAGATCAATTTAGGGATTTGACCCACGATGTTTATAAAGATACTCAGATAAATCCAGAAAAATACTTTAACTAAAATAAGTCCTTTAGAGGAGGATTATTATGAGAGATTTTAATGAATTAGATCAAGAATTGATCAGTAAAATGCCAAAAATAACACCAACTACCACCTCCATGTCAGAAGGTTTTGCTGATATTATTTTTTTCTTACAGAATAAGAAATGGTTTAACTCAACAACAGTTAGCTGACATGGCTAATGTTGCGGTTAAAACGATTCATAGAATCGAGGGAGGCAGTGGTGGAATTACAGATAAAACTTATGAAAAAGTTCTTGGAGCTTTAAATATTGGTTGGGAAGAAGCTGTGATTTTTTTAGCTGAGAGGAAAAAAAAAGCTCAGAGAGAATTAGTAGAAGCATAAATAATGATAACTAAAGTAAAGCCATCTTATTATAAGGTGGCTTTACTTTAGTTATGCCACGATTTATTAACGCATAATTAACAATCGCAAAACAGATAACACGGTAAAATAGGGATAGTATTCCAGTTAGAAAGAAGGGGATCAAATGCAAATTTGCTGTGGAGTCTGTCACATTAAACTTAATGACGCTGATTTAGTAACAATGGATTGGGTCAACACTCTCTGTCATTATACATGTCTCGGGGCTAGTGCTGATCTGATTGAGGAGATAAATACATATGAAAATATCAAAGATAAATACTCGTTTTTTAAAGATAAAATGGTGAATTAATCTAGCTGTTCGCAAGTTTCGAAGCATTGATATTATTGGATTTCTAGCTTGTTAGTTGCGAACTCTTATATCAATAGTATTTTGTTGAATAAAGAGAGAGCGAAAAACGGCCAGTTTTTTTCTATGTTTATTGTGCTTGTAATGTTATTTTTTTAGGTAGCCAATTAAATAATTGTTCTGCGTTATCATCAAATATGGATATAAAATCAAATTTATTCTGTTCAGCTAATCCTCTAACCTTTTGGCGCAACTTTTTAGGTTCTTTTCTCATATGCTTGGTTCGGCGTCTCATGATTTTCAATACTAGAGAATCAAATAAACTTTTGTTTACATCTCGCATGTTAGGGACAAAAGTAAACTTGTCCAAATATTGATTCACCCAATCAAATTGCAATTCATGGATAGGTTTTTGTTCATTCAATTTTGGCTTTATCGTAATTTCATACCTCAGTAAATATCGATCATCTATTTCAATGCCTTTCTGCTCTCGTAACTGCTTTTTCTTATCATAAATTAATGCTTGCTGGGGAGACGAATCAGCATAAATGTAGTAGTTCTGACCGTAATCTTCCTTGGCATCTTTGTTCTTATGTTTATATCTGATATCTGTATTGGCTTCAATGAATGAAAAATGGTTACTAATAGGATCGTTGAAATCGTAGGCTAATTCAATCTGCTGAATCTTCCAATCAAATTGTTGAAGCAATTGTTTAATTTTATCGGGCATATCTTTAAGACAATTAGATTGCATTTCCAATTTTAAATTATATCCATCTCTCATAAACCTAGTTACATTCGGTCTACCTAATTCATCCTTAACGTTATATTTCAAAGCGTAGTCAACATTATCGTTGTTTAATGATTGAGTGCTAAGAGCTTCGTAATATGGCGAATTATAACGAAACGTAATAAATTCTTTTAATGCATCAAATTGTCTATTTGTAACTTTTGTTACCACATAAATGGTATCTATTTTAAGTTCTTTGAACACTATCTGTCACCTTACTTATAGAAATTCTGCTGTAAAATTTCATAATTTTTTTCTATATTTTAAGTTAATTATTATAGCACCTTCTCCACTATTAATAACATCAATACGAAGCCTTACTGCTACTTATCAAATAACACTGAAAGTTCCTTTTTACTCATGCTCCTGCTGATCTTTAACTTTAAGCTGATCATGATCTTTGCGTGCCATGATCATGATGTTTTGCCAGTCATAGTGACCACTGTCTTCTTTGCGATGGATACAAGGAGCATAACCATAGTCAAACCCACTCTCTATATATCGTTTGATAATATTGATGCCATCAATGGCTAATTGAGGATTATTTTTAGACAACCTTATAATCAAACCTCTTTCATCGCCTAACATGTACTGGACATTCTCATAACCTTTCTTCCTACCGCACCGAACATTCCGAGCGTTATAACAAGAGATGAAAAATTTATAATAAAATATTTTCTTGTAAACATTGTTTCTAGTAACCTTATTTAGCTTATCCAATGATACAGCCTCGCTCGTAAGCATATCTCTTAACGTCTCGTATGCCTTTCTATTTAACTGCCCAGCATTCACTAACCCTTCAATTCTACTTACTGCCTTTGATTTACGGTATAAACTCATAATTAATCAACCTGCTTTCACTTAGTTTTTTTAACCTTCTAAAAACTAAAGTGATAACAAGACAATAAATTCTGCTTATTTGACGGAGTAAGCTACTTACCGAACAACTTGCTAAAGAATCCTTTTTGTTTATCTGTTGCTGTCTCAATTCGGGCTTGAGTATATTGTATTAATAGTTATTTAGTCTTAATATAAAAATGGGTATTTATTCATATATATTAAAATTGGAGGATCATATGTTATACATCATAGGAGCTGTCATATTATTAGTAATTTGTTTTATGATTGGTGGAGAAAACGGTTGTGGTTTATTCTTATTTTTAATAATTGGTCTTATTCTATGGAAAACAGGTTTATTAGGTCTTATTTTAAGAGGAGTAATGTGGGTTGCTCAGATTTTATTTAGAATATTTGGTAGAGTATTAGAATGGATACTACAAAAGGTAGTTTTGTATGGTGCTAAAATATGGGACTTTTTTGATGAGAACGTTTTTAACCTTATATTAATTGGTATGTAATTTTTTAAAACACAGCAAAAAAGGTAACTATACTTGACGTTACCTTTTTATTTACCGAACAGTCTACTGAAAAAACCTTTTTGTTTCGCTGTCGCTGTCTCTATTCTGGCTTGTTGGCTCTCACTTATTGCTTGCATTAATTCCCGATCTCTACGCTCTAACGATTGCTTTATGTAATCATGCTGGCTCTGTATATGAGCGTTTTGTTCATCTAGCTTCTGAAGCAACGCTTGATTAAACTTCTCCTGATCCTGCAATGCTCGTTTTATCTCCTGTAATTCATCAGCCACATGAACGGTCATCGATTCATCATCGCTTTTTACCGTTATAGTCATTGCAACACCACTTGCGGACAAGGATTCTTCGACCTCGTCAATATTCTTGCCTTGATCATACAGCGCTCTTATCTGCTTAATAACGGTCAGAGAGTCATGGTGTATAAAATACTTCTTACCTAGCTTTTTAACCTTTAAATGGACGTTGTGGCTTCTTAAGTAGCGCCTTATAGTCTCGACTGGGACATTAATCTTCTCGCAAGCTTCCGAAACAGTAAACCATTCACTATCAGCCATAATATTCACACCTTTCACTTATCGGTCATACAACCATAAATCATACAGTCATGGTCTTATATTCGTTGGTATGACAGCATTATCCTGCATTATCGGTTATGACTGATAATGCCAGTCGATCATACAGCCATAAAAATATCGGTTATGTAAAAACAATAGCAAACTAAGCCTGATCATGTGTTTTTAAAAAAATCATGACTCAAGCCAATTATAAAATGGTACTTCTTTAGGTTTTGGAGTTAAATATGTAAGTGATTCTTTCTCACGTTTCTTTCTTATAGCGTTATCATGTCTATGTGCTTCAAGTAATGCCTGTTGCTCCAATGACCTAAACACTCTATCTACATAACTTGAAACAAACTTGATAGTCGAACCATCTTTCATAGCGTCGTTAACTCTATTGACAACATATTGAACAATTTTATTATTGCTTATATTATTACTGTCTTGTTTTAAAGAAGGTATAGAATAGGTAGCATCTATTTTAAAGCTCTCATCGCTTGATACGACTGACTCCGTTCCATTTTCTACTTTGTGTTCTACATTGTTTTTTAATCCTAACAACTCTTGCCAATATGTAAAATGTTCATGTTCTTTTAATATGATGATAGGTGTTTTTAAGCCATTTGAAGAAGGATTGGTCCGATATGCTACAAATACCTCTCCTGACTGCTTAAGTAGCTTAATAGCCTTGTCTACAGTCGATAGGCTGACTTTGCATTTCTCTGCCAGGGTTTCTCTTCCATTGAAGCTATAGCCACGATCTGTTGCTTTATAGATAATTTCATCGATCACGCTTAAAACCTTTTTCGAACGCTCCCAGCGAATACTGATCGTATTTTTAATTCGATCAATGAAGCTCCATTTCATCTTTTGTCGTTCTAATTGGTTGCTTGATAGTGTTTTATACGACTGCATTTGTTTAAATTGCCTACTTGATATTACGATTGCTGACAT
>NZ_JBSJXW010000002.1:0-133538 GCF_053653995.1 Peribacillus sp. JNUCC 23 | reverse complement strand
ATGAACGCCTCCTCGGTCTCTGCTCTCCCACGATCACTTTCTTTTGTGTTGAAGGCGCTAATCCATTCATCAAACAATACATCTGTCTGAATCTTGGCTGTTCGTCCGTACATATCCTCAACGATACATTGGCCTTCAGAAAGGTTTTTCAGCATATCTCGGTTGGCTTTGTTATCTTCCATCCCAAGAAACTCAATAATATTGCCAGCTTCTTCAGTTGTTTTCGCTTTAAAAGCAAACTTCGTGCCAATATTCTCTTTGATCTGTGGTTTGTTTTATTCATAAGTAGACTGTGTGACGATATAGACCGCTGAGCGCAAGGAACGTCCTGTACGCAATAGTTCATTGATCAATCGATCGCCAGCACCCGTATTCATGAGCATCCATGCTTCTTCAAAGATCGTCATTTTAACAACGGTATCATCCCGTGCGAATTTCGTTGCAAACTTGGCAAGAGGCTGCATCAAAGCAACGGCAATGTGTTCGTCTCGTGTGGCTGCCTTTTCGCCCTCATCTGGAAGATTCAAATTTTGAATCTGTAAAATGTTCACTTGTTCACCAAGACTAATCCCGTCAACATCACCGTCTGAAAACATGAGTTTCGCAACCCCGTTTGTACCGGTTTCATAAAGCAGATCGCCCACATTTTTCACGTCCTGATCGTCGGACGCCTGCAAATAACGAACGACTTTCAATAGCCCAGGTTTTTCTTGCTGCTGAAGTACATGACGAACACCTTTATAAATGGCCGTTTTCACATTCCGTTCGTTCGATTGAAGCTCTGATAAGTATTCAAGAACGCCGACTGCCGCATCTTGCGCCTCTTCCCCTTCAAGGAAGGTAAGGGGATCAAGCTTCCCAGCATCCTTTTTCTCACTTGATAGAGTGATATAGTTGAAACTTTCAATCAACTCTTTAAAGAAGGGAGCTGTACGTTCCATTTCAGGCGTAAGGGCTTGTTTGAATTTCTTTTCGACTTCGTTCTTGGGATCCGTCATAAGGACTTTCGCTCCGAAAAAAACACCATTCAATAGAATATCCTTTAGTAGATAGGATTTCCCCATCCCTGTCGGTCCCGAGATTGTTACATGCGGGGAAGAATATTTAGAACCCTTTAAGCCCAAGTGGGCTAGGAACGGATGGTAAAAAACGAGAGATTGAGAACTTTCAATGCTTTCCCCATCATGCGATATATTTTTTCCGAGATAGAATCCCACAGTATTTCCGATTTTTCGTGTAAGAGAGAAAAGGGATTCAGCAAATGATTCAGGAGTCAAAATTTGTTCCCAATCCTCCGCTACAATTTTGGCTGCTGGTAACGATTGATGGAATAAAAGGAGTTGGTCGGCAAGTGGCTGCACGATTTCAATTTGCTGGTCTTTAAAATCTGATTTGAGCCTTCTGGCTCGCTTTCTGACTTCTTCTTTTGTTTGACCATATACAACAAAATTGATGTGCGTTCTAAGAAGTGGTTTTCCTTGATTTTTAATTTCATTTTCCAGCTCATGCAGAAGCTCACGCCCTGTATTAATTAAGCTATCGTCATCCTCATTCGCTTCAATCAATTGAGCATCTTGATCGCGAAATCGTTTTTTAATGGTATTGGTTTGGTTCTCATCGTCTTTTTTCTTCTTATAGATCGTTCGCATGTTGACCTCTACCGGAAAGTGATAGGACTGAAAAAAGTAAGCCCACTCTTTATGACTTAAATCTACCGGAAATTCCGAAACAGGTAGGAAAGCACACCACGATTCATCATCTAGTTGCCTAATATGGAGATACCCGGCTTTTCCTGGGTCGAGTATACCTTCAGTAAGGCTGTAAACACTGCCGTCACCGTCAGACTGCTCTTGACCTCTGACGAACTGATGACGGATGATATAGCGTAATTCTTTTTCTTTCACCCTGAAAGCACCTAGATAATTATTTAAAGTCGCATAAGCATCTTCCTCGGATTCCTCAAACATACTGGCTGTTAAATCATCAACCTCATGCCCTTCAAAACCAGCAAGCTTCTGCAAATAACGGTTCATACTTTTGAGAGAAGAAGAAAACGTGCTAAGTATATTTTCGTCCAGCTCCCTTTTCTTTAACTTAATGCCTACAAAAAATTTGTATTCTACGACATTTTTAGCTTCTTCACGCAAGATTTCTTTTGCCCGTTCCGCATAATATTTCCCTGTTTCGGCATATTTCCCTTCATACTGTTGTTGCAGACTATCCATACGCTTATCAATATCAACAGGTATTGGAACGATTTTATAGTCAATTTCTTCAAAGGCCGCAAATTGCCAAGCAAGCCTTTGAAGACGGTTAACCAGATGATTTTCAGCTTCCTGCTCATTCACTCCTACCGTGTTTTCATGTAGGCGATAATAAGACCAAGCTTCCATGTCATGCGTGTAGATCACATTGCCTTTGTAAGATTGAATGGGAAATTGTATCATGGTACCACCACCTTATTGGAATCGCTCGTAAGATTGTGCTTTCTTCATCTGTGGCTGATAAACAGGTTTATGGCTGCTATAACTAAAACGCTTATTATACATATATCGAAAGTACCCGATAAAAAAACGGTCAAGTCGTTTACCGTCCAGTTTACTTCTGCAGATCGCTCCGGCAATCATCCACGGCAGCACGGCGTAAAAAGCCAGTTGTAAAGTCGTCGGTAATACCTGATTAATACTCCCTCTGAATAGAAAGAAAACACCGAAAAGAAATAGAGAAACAATGATCTGTCTGATCTCGATACCTTTTGAAAAAACTAAAGATTTTTCATTTTTACCAATTTTCCAAATTTTTAAAGGGTACTTGAAAAATTTTCGGTAGCTGTAGGCTGCTGTCCTCATGAAAGTCCACCGCTTTTTACTTGGTTCCAAATAGCTGTGGCCATACTTTCAAACTCACCCGGATTCGCGACAATCACGTAACAAATGACCGCAAAAATAAAGCTAGAGAAAAACTGACCCCATCGTTGAGAAATAAAAGCTCGTACAATCATGACGACCATAACAATAAACAAGACGGCTGCGACTTGAGCTGAAACATAATCGGTAAGACCTGTAATATCTGGCATATACAATCATCCTCCTATCGTGTGTTTTAATTCTTGAACATAATATTTATTGTTTTGCTTACTCACAACAAGGGTAAACGGGTGTTTGGATTGAAGGCCCGTATTCGCCTCCTGTAAGAGGACAAGCGTCTTCACCATGTATCGCCCTTCTTTCTCTCTATCGTATACCACAAAGTCTTCTAGTCCCTTATACTCGTACAGGTCTTTAAGAGATTCGGGTATTTCCATAAGGTACGACATTTCCTCCATAGAATTCGTCGTATAAGAAGTGAAAAATTGTGTAGCGAACTGCTTAAGATCACTTTCAACCCTTGTATTTTTATAGGCTTGATCGGTTTTATCTGTAATGGCTGTTAATCTTGTAGCACTTGGAATAGCCTGATAGTAAGGCTGCTCAATAACGTTGAAGGAATTTCCGTCTGTTCCAAGCCGAACAACGATCATTTGCTGTTTTTTACCCAGTGATTCTTCAACAATAGTGACCTTCTCTTCTTTCACTACTTCTTCCTGACCTTTATTATTTTTCTTCTTCACCTCTACTTGCTCTTTTTTCTCTACGATTTTAAAAAGTTCATATTCTATACGATACACATAACTGGCTGCTGCTTCCGAAACGTCCTTCACATCATATAAGCTAGCACTCTTCAAAACTCGTTTCCCTTTAAATTCCGAAAGGTTTTCCAACTTTCCAACTTCTAACCCTTCAGCAAGAAAACTTTGAAGTGCTTTTGCTCGTTCTTCTCGCTGTTTTTCATCATTGGATACGTTGATATAGGTGGCAATAAATGTACTGGCGTATTTCTCACCAGCTGGTGAATTGGCAAAACCAACTTCGTTCAGGCTGGCGATTTGCGTTGCTGCTTCATCCTGATATCCATTCACCTTCTCATTCAAAAAGCCTGTTCGAGACCACGATTGAAAAGTGAAAAAAATCACTCCGACTAACACCGCCCAAAATACAAAGCTAAATACTAATCGACCATTAAATCTCGAGGACTTCAGTCGTCGTTCATCTTTTAAGACCTTTTTGCGCCCTCGATCCGCATTGTTCTTAAAACCCTGCTTCAGCCTATCAAGAAACCTCATTGGATTGAATCCCTCCTAATTCAAGTGCATTCCGTACATACACTCGGCGGAAATAGGTATCTCCTGTATCCTCCTCTACCATTTTGCGATTGATGAAGATTTCACCAATTTGCAAGTTTTTAATTTCACTAGGATTCGCCTTAAATCGTTCCACATTACGGACAGTTCCCATGGTTGCTTCATAGCGAATATGCGGATATTTCTTTTCAATCTGCTGCGTAATTTCCCGGTCGGAATACGTACCAAATACTTGGGCGATTCGCTCAGCATCCTTGGATGAATTGACACGGCCAGTGGCGATAATATTGCAGTTAGAAATGATTTGCTCCGTCATGACAGGGTCAATGGCGTCAATATCTGACAACGTTTGAGTAGAAATTATGCATTCAAAACCTGCGGAACGTGATTTATTGACGATATCAACGATTCTGCGATCACCATAAGCTGAAAACTCATCATAGACACCAAAAATCGATTTACGCCCCTGGTCTTGTCTGTAAGCTACCAAACTATTTACGTCCAGAATGATCATTTTTCCAATCTTTTTAATGTAATCGGCATATCGGCTACCAGAAATACTGAAGATCACGACATCGTTGTTATCGGTGATTTTTTGAAGATCAATACCATTCGCACTTTCCACAAATAAATGCCCGAGATCGGATTCTAGCAGCTCTCCTAATTGCATCTTTAATCTTGTCAAACAGCCTTCTACAATCTCTTCCGGAAATTCATCATCTAACACTTTTTTAATACGTTGCATGCCCTCTTCAAGTTTTGTAACAGATCGCTTACGCTTCTTTACAACCACTTTTTTGACGGTTTCCGTCTTTGGCTCTGTCGACAAAAGAAAACCGCTTAAATCGTCATCCAGTGACGTTTGAGACTCCTTTTCAACAAGTACTTCTTCCTCTACTTCCATCTCAAATTCTTCTTCAATTTCTTCCTGGGTGCTGTGTTCCCTAAAAAATTCACTCATGTACTTAAAACTGGTTAGCTTGGCAATCGTCTTGATCTCTCTAGGAACACCTGCTTCATCAATCAGCTTGACCACTAGTTGCAAATAACGGGATGCAATATCGGTGTAATAGGCTCCATCCCCTTCACTTGAAAAACTGAAAAGCGACATCAACTTATCTCTTGTTTCGGTCGGTGTGCCATTCTTGATGGGGTTATACGTGAGTTCATCCATTTCAGAAAACAGATACACTTTCCGGCCATATGCTTCACACAACGCTTTAAATTCAAGCATGGATTTCCTTTCACCCTTGCCATCCATGAAGATAACGGGTTTTTCCTGCTGCAAGGCTGCTTCCATGAGCGAAGCAATGAGTGTGGTCTTTCCTGTACCCGTTCCCCCGGTAGCCAACATGTGATAATTAAGCTCATTTGCACCAATTGCTATACGCTCTTTAAAATCGGTGTACCCGACAAAAACCTCTGTGGATAGCTTATTTCGGTACTGTAGCTGCTTCTTACCTAAATATTTCACGCGATTTTTTCGAAAAGCTTTATACTTCTGCTCTTCTTTTTTCTTTAGCACGTCACCAGATTTAGTAGTCACTCTCTTCTTCCAAAAATACTTGGCGAAGATAAAAAATCCAAACGAGAATAGGAACGCCAATCCTAGTAACACAATGTAGGAAGAACTTGTTGCGGCAATGGCATTTCCTTGATTCAATAATTTTTCAACACCCGCCGACATGTATGGAATATTCAGTTCTGAAATTAATCCAAAATAACTAAGGATACGGCCTGATTGAAATTGCCAAAATAAAATAATCGCTCCAGTCGCAAGTGCTGCGTATGAAATCCAATCTCGTCGAAAGAGGTTAATAATCGCAAAAATCAGCATTCCAAGCATAACCGGCAGAAAGAACAAAAGTCCAATTATCCCGATTAAACCGTAAATCACGAGTTCACCAATCATTAGATCCGTTTCAGTCTGTTTTGGCTCCCCTCGTTTCTCCATCATTGGTTCCACTAGGCAACACCTCTTCCCACCGTTCTTCTAATATGACAGAAGGAACATTGCGTACCGTAATCTTATTAGCATTAATTAATCGCTGTTTTGCCTCAATAATTACATTATGAATTTTTATTTCATTCGCAAAGTAGATCACTTGGTCGTAGGAGTATGGTTGTTCACCCTGGCGCCCGCCAGAAAGTATTTCATCAAACATCTTGAACTTATCATCATAGCGTTTTCGTTCTTTCTTATTCAATTCCAACTCAACCCAGGTCGTGGTGACGTTTCCATTAGCTGGCTTAAAAAAGAAAACTGCATCCGGTATTCGGTCCCGCTTATCATTAAAAGCTTTCAATTTACTAGGATTATTACCTTCCCCAATCATAGAAAAACGAATTTCCCTCTCTGTCCGATACTTAAAGTCAACACCCTGCTTTTCCGATTGAATCTCATAAAATAGGATGAGATCAGTGATGAGAAGATCATGTTGTATAGTATAGATCGTTGCCTTATTCGGAACGGTTACATCGACATTCGTTAATTTTCTGGCGTCAATCGTTCCAAGATAAACCCCAACCTTATGTGCAATGCGTTCATACTTCACATACTTTTTATCTACTAATTTTCGAAGTCTGCGATAAACACGGTGAATATTAGGCTCACGAAATTTCAGCATAATTTGTTTGGCCGTCACCATACCATTCCTCAAAATAAACGATAAATACTCCAAATCTTTCTCTTTTAACGAAGTATACTTTAGCATCATCTAAAACATCATCCTCTACTAACAAATATAAAAACCACTCTCCCTTTTAACAAAACAGAAACGAATTGCGTAAACAATAAATGTAATCAACATCACAATTAAAAGCACAGTTAATTGAAAATTTTTTAACGCCCACATAAGCAAACATTAATGATCCTAAATAAGCTTTTATCCACCCATTCACCGCAATAACCCCACACCTCATTGATGAATAAATATACAAAGAATCTAAACTTATACAAATTTCATTTAGTTACAATACCCCTCCCTAAACATTTATGAAATTATTTTTTCTCTTGATCGTACCCATTCCTTTAACCATGAACTTTATTACTTGAACTTAATTACTGGACCTACATCACTTGAACTTATCTCTTTAACTACCTCTCTACCACTCTCCTCCCTATCTAAAATCTATCCAGTCGCCCCCACTCTCACTTTAGATTACCTCCGCCTTTAGACTAGTAGCAGAAGACCTCGGCTATGTTTACGTAGTATAGGCGAGGTCTTCTGCTGGTTACGGGAATAAACAGGAGGTGATCCACCCTTTGTGTGATTGGGGGCGACTGCTTTTTAAAACCGCAACTCATATAGACATTCATTAACTTCTAAGTTACGTATATTAATCTATATGGTTTACGGTTTTTTAAACTGTATTTCAAGCCTACTAGACGTACATTTGTTTGGCAATACTTGTAAATAAAAATGAATATAAGTTCCCATATTTTAGGATAAAAATCTATCATGAATCACTTACATATACCCATTATCTAAACGTAAGATCATTGGTTCCTCGATAGAATAATAACTTAAAACTCACCCAATCTTATCCAATGAATCTCATTGTTTATTTCTTCATAATTTAAATAAGCAACCAAATAAACCCTATTATGACTTTAAGATCTCCCTCACTAATAAAACCTTAAACATGTATAAAAGGATGCATATAATATGCTAATGCTTCTCGCGCCCACTCTACACAAAATCCAAATAGAAGCCACTCAAAAAATTCTTCCCCAATAAAAAGAAAAACTATCCACTACTCAAGCTAGTAAGAGAAACCATTTTAGTACAGACACCCAAAAGGATACTATAGATATGTAATGGCAGACTGGCTCATTAATTCTAAGAAGTCATTTTATCCGGTGGAGAAGCCCCAGAACGGTATAAAATATCTACTTCATGAGTCAGCAATTCCGTTTCCAATGTGGGGAATTGGAGGGCAACAAATTGATTCGGTTCGGGAAGAAGTTCGGCAAAAGAAAGCTGGGCTTGTAGAATGCTATTCTTACGTAGCATCAGCAAGCTCCTAAATAGCATCGAACGGCTGGCAAGTTTTGTTATAGCCCCGCGGCCACGACCAATCGTAAATTTTTTAAGTTTGCTCGATTGCCTACAAACTTCCTTAAGCGTAGATACAGACATTCCAAAGGTTTTAGCAAGACTACTCAAAGAAGCCTCCAAAAACGGCGTTTCAGGGCTTGTATGTGTATTTAAATAGGCGATGATGTCCTCTTCCCACTCCTCATAATGGGAACGCACTCGCTCTTCACGCGGCTTTTTGAATTTATACCATCCTTCCCTTCCCTTGAATTGAGCTTGTCCATCTGTCCAAAGCTCCAGTAAGTCTTCCACGTAGGAACGCTTTACGCCCTTATATTTGCCTGAATACGCACTTCTTATAATTCGTTCAAATTCCCCTTTCTTTAGTGGTTGATACAAGTTGCTGTTAAATTGATCAAGTTCATCATAAGCTTCCTCCAATGGCCGTTCACTCGCGTAATTGGCAAGTGCAAGCGTCATGAGCGCATTATTGCGGCTGGAGCCAAAATGCCCTTTCTGGATGTGTGTAGCTCGAATAAGCGCCCGATACCAGTCTGAAGACGTTTGGTCGATCGCAGAAGCATTCTTGTTATAAACTACTCGCAAGAAGTTTCTATTTTCCTTCTCTTCATACTGTTTAGACCAGGTTAGCAGTTGGCTTGTGTTGGCAGGCTGGTCATAGAAGTCCAGTACATTGTCTTCCCTTGGGATGCGGTAAAAGCCGAAAGGAACACATCCGGTATCAACCGGCACATAGCTTTTAAGTGCTTTTCGCATATTTTCCGACAGACGCTCGGCAACTCTTAAAGCCTTGTAATCTTGTTTTTTGTGTATATGAAAAGGAGTTTCCAGCACAAAGAAGACCTGGAATCCTCTTGGCGTTTCCAGAAGAAGATTAGGACGAGGCAAGCCCAATTCCTCACATCCTAGATAAAGGGCGTACAGATCCACTTCTTTTGTATCGATATCAAGGCTAATTACATTGATTTGTTTTAGATTCTCACGCTCATGCCCCTTGATGATACGTCTTTTGAAGTCATAGTATGTACCACCTCGATAGGTATTAGGTGTCCAGTGGGTCAGGGTCCCATACTTTTCTTGGAGAGCTTCGTAAGAAGTCACAATATAGCCTTTCCCCTCCATAAGATCAGCCTTACACGGTGATACAAAGACCACGCCTTTACGATGAGGGTTTTCGTTCATAGTATTCTCGTATTCAACCACTCTATTTAAGGGCTGACGGGAGCCCTTTTTTTTATATAGACGCAAGCTACTATGAGTCATAAATTGCATGATTTCAACGATTGAAAGGAGACTTCTTTTGTAATTAGCTGCTATTGGAGTTCCCATGGTACACACCTTCTTCCTCTACTTAAATTACAGACATTTAAAGTTGCAATAAATTGCACCGATTTCCACTTCTTGCATGGAACGTTTTGTTGAATATAGTATATCGAACTCGACTTTTGAAAAAGGGTGCTCTCTAGGAGAAATGCACCAAAAATAAAAAGTCCCTTGGGGCTTAGAGCCCCAAGGGTTTGATTTTTTTTTTTTTTTTTTTTGTTATGCAAGTTCCGCTCACTTTTTGCACCAAAAAAGCCGAAAGTGTACCATTATTGCACACATTGCATATTGAACGTAATCCTAAAAAAGCTTGTCATGATAAGGTTCGTTGACATACATCTTAAAAAAATACTAAACAGGTTCCGCTCATCTCTGAGGGTGAGTGGTGCATTTTTGGTACACAGGTTCCGCTCACTTATAAAATAATGGTGCTCAAATTGGGTACATTTTTTATATGTGATAGAAATAAAATAGTGCTAATATGTATATAAATCAACGTTTTTTCCTCCTACACAGGTTCCGCTCACATGCACACTAAAAATATAATTTTGGTGCATTTTTTTTAAAATTAGTATACAAGTTCCGCTCATTTCGAAATTAATGGAGCATTTTTGCAAACATATTTCGCTTTATCAAATTTACCTTGAATAATTTCAAGTTGGTACTCGCCAAAATCTTAGAGCTGTATTTACAAGTAGTTCAATACACAAAGAGAAGGCTGGTGCATAATAGCTATAAATAGTACACAGGTTTCGCTCACTTTAGAATAATGGTGCGTTTCCCTTAAATCATATAGAAACCATTGAATCTTTTGTTTAGTGGCCTTGAACATTTAATGATTATTTTGACAGGGATATATGTTTACGTATGCTGGCTTCGTAAAACCAGTATGGTTTATGGTGCATATGCACCATTACTTCGAAACCTGTATAGTAAATGGTGCATATTATTCGGAACCTGTGTAGTAAATGGTGCATTTTCTCTTCGAAAACTGCTCCACTCTTGTTATAATGATAAGAATGTGGTGCATTTCAGATAAAAGTAGAGGTTTTAATCTTTTCAGCCATTGGATTTCCTTCATATAGAGAGGGTGGATTTTTTTTGATATATCAGGACATACATGATCATATGATTTTGAACTATGAGTTTCTGAAGATTGCTATTTTCGAAGAAACCAAAATTTTGTTTAAAGATCGTCCTTATATTCTGGCTAAATGGAAACAGGAAGCCTATCGTATGACGGAGGAAGAGGTCAAAAATCAGATTCCGGACTATACAATGAGTCCAAGCTTCCGGGCCTTATTTTCT
Organism: Peribacillus sp. JNUCC 23; assembly: GCF_053653995.1. The sequence goes on along the minus strand of NZ_JBSJXW010000002.1, from coordinate 122,666 downwards.
TTGTTCACTCAAACATTATACTTCGAAAAACTTATCACAAAAGAAATGTTAAAAAAGGCTGTAGAAAACTATCAGGATACAATGAAAGTCATATTAGCCGGACATTTTATAAACGAATTCCCTATGGATGAGATAAAACGAAGCGCGAATGAAGAGAAAATAAGTGAAGCTTTGAGCCGTGAATATATATATTCCAGCATGGACATGGATTATCATTTAATGAGAGACATCGTGACAAAGAAAAAGGACTTTAAAAAAGGAGAGACGGGTCTTTTGGCAACCGAGATTATCGACAATCGTGGAAAGGTCAGAGGATTAGCAGAAATCAGGCCTCCTGAGTCTCATGTGACTGAGCTTGCCTCAGATCAACAGGAAATGTGGTTTGAGCTTATCGAATCTACTATAAACTCATTGGATGAAATGACGGCTGACCTCTTTGATTTAATTACATACTTATGGATGGTGTCTCCGAAGACCAGTGACGGATATATAGAGTTTCATAGTAATGATGCCTTACAGCTTAGGAACCTAAAGAAACGCACAGCACAAGGCAGGGAACTGGATTTTCGTGAGGAAGATCGCTTCAATATCATGAAACGAGTGGCTGCACTTTCAAGCATCTGGGTCTCCCTTGGTAATCAGCAGGTAAAGGTGTTTAACGCCCAAGATATCCAGGACAATGAACTTTATGAATTCAAAGATTTCCAAAGAATGTTCGAAGTTGGAAAAATCCGTGTTGCCTATGATAAAAAAACAGGAGAACCAAAAGGTATATATGCCGTTCAAGTAAAACCGTCCTCTGTTCTTACCCCCTACTTGGATGGACCGAATCGAACACTTGGTTTATTAGATTTAAAGGTTTTTCAATATAGCCATTACACACAGCGCGAACACAAGCGATTGACCCGTTATTTTAATATCCAGTGGAAAATCAGGACCATTAGAAGAACCTTGCAGCAACCCTTTAAGGTATCTACCCTGTTGAAAATAATGGACATATCCAGTCGATATAACGGTGTGCAAAAGAGAGATAAGTTTGAAAACGTATTGGATGAATTGCAGAAAGACAGCGTGATCAGGAGCTGGAACTATACGGAAGAGATGGATGAGGAACAGGTTGGGAAAAAGGGGTGGTTCCAAAGCTATTGGACTAAACTGAGCGTACTTATTCTGCCAACAGACACTGTCGTTAATGAAAATCAGAAAAAATTACTGATTGATTCAAATCGTTTGGTGAATGAAGAAATTATTGAACGGATGAATCAGATAAGTCATGAGAGCTCAATTACAGAAGATCTTATTTACTCACAGAACTTTTCATTAAATGAACTAGCTCCAACACTTGAATTAGAATCCACCGAGGACCCATCCATCGTACCTTCTGGAGAAAGTAGTACAGATAGACATTGGGAACCGGAACAGCAAGTGTTGCATTTCGGACCAGAACATGAAATAGAGCTCTCTCCAGAAACAATGAAAGCCATGATGGACTCCCAAAATATGAGTATCCGACAGACAGCAGAAGAAATTGGTTTTTCCCACTCTACTCTTTCGCGGTACCTAAGAAGAGAAAATAAACGCCAAAACAACAAGAACGATGAGAAAATGCTCAATTGGTTGAAAGAAAAACAACGGCAGCACTCTGACTAATGAAATATGTTAGAGTGTTGCCGATTGTTTATTCCCCTCTTAATCGCAACAAATGTTTTTTGTAAATCAACAAGGAAGTTATTTGATTTTAAAACCTCATACACGCACGCCCCGTTCTGATTTTAAGACTGGGTTAAAATAAAGTTGTTAAATTATTAAAGTAATAATGTACATATTTCAACAATAATGCCGATAATAAATGAACATAGTAAAACTGTTTTCGAAATGCGAAAACAGCAACATAGATTCCTTGCCCGTATCGTTAATGGGTTATTACGCTATGGCATACCCTATTGACCGAACATTCATCCTCACAAATAGTGCAGATTATCCCCCATAGAGTTCAATTAATTGAACAGGCGTACTCGTTTAGACTTGATAGCCACGAATATTATTTTGAAAAAGACTATACAAGTTCCGGTCTCTTAAAATATGACAATCAAAAGGATCTTCGACGTGAAGATCCTTTTTTATAATCAATTTTCTTTTTTTTGTTGTTTTAGTAAGTCTCTAATCTCTGTTAATTGGCTTTCTATATTGTGTAGACGACTTTGCATATCATCAATCTCTTGCTCTGCTTTATAATTAATCGCAAAATCTATCATCGATTCATTTTTATCACGTATAGCTTGACGATTTTGACTCATCATAATAACAGGTGCTTGAAATGCTGCTATAAAGGATAAACATAAGTTCAATAAAATAAACGGTTCCGAGTCAAAATGAAATGCTTGTGTAATTGATAAGCTATTCCAAATCATCCAAACTGCAAGAGTACAACTAAAATAAATGATAAATTTCCAACTGCCTCCAAATTGCGCAATTTTGTCTGCAATTCGATCAGACCACTTTGTTCGTTGCGTGTAATCACTATTCAATTGATGAAGAATTTCTGACTCGTAGCGATCTACAAGACGATCAATACGTGATAAGTTTTCCTGGTTTAAATCAATATCGAACCCTTGGATTTTTTTCGGTTTTTCGATTTGTTTTTTAAAATTCATTTTCTTCCAAATGTTTTGTACCATTTTTCCAACCTCCTCTTTTTTAGAGGAAGCCATGTTTCAAAAGCTTATAGAAGACGGACTCTATTTTTATGTAGTAATCCATCTTGGATATTCAGTTGTATGACTTCCTCTGATGTCGGCAAATTATCCGACTCACCTATACTGGGACTACTCATAAAAATGCTCCACCTCACTTTGTATTTATTATATGATGACTTATCCAATAGGACTATATGATTCTATAAAACAAACAAAATAATGATGTTTTTTCGTTGTATGTATTATTCATAATTAGTTAACATAACCATGCTTATCTGCATGTGAAAAAGGATCTTCAGCCGAGGATCCTTTTACTTTATTAATTCATCCATTCTTTTTTGCATTGAATCTAACTTTTTTTCAATACGATCTAATTGATCTTTTTTCTTTTTTGAAGATCGCGAAAACAAAAATAAGATTGCTATAAACAGTATTGGAATTGCTAAAAAAAATAATTGAAAAATAATATCTCCTATATTTACTCCTATATTCATTATTCTCCTCTTTCAAATCACTTATAAAATTTTCAAAATACCCTTTATTTTACCATTTTTCCACTCAACTGTTGCATAGTAAAAAAATCTAGTCAACATAAGCGATGTTATCGGTAATTCCTACAATCTCTTTTCATATAGCATATTACCTTTTCTATAAGTAAAGAAATGATGCCCTTTTTGATCCAATAAAACTGGTAGGTATTGAGGTACTTTCTCTGGTATGCCAAGATTATTTGGGTTCAGTATCCAATTAATTTCCTTCCAATCTAAAATACCTTCTCTGGTCTTTTGCGGAGTGTTAAGTGTAAAGCTCCTATCCAATTCTCCTAAAAAAACGTGTATCCCGTCTACTATACCTTCTGGAGTCTCCCATGTTATTACTCCTTGAGATATAAAACTATCTAATTGGATGCCTGTTTCTTCCCACACTTCACGAATTGCAGCTTGTTCAGGAGATTCATCATTCTCGATTTTGCCCCCCACTCCGTTCCATACTCCCATAATCGGTGCTTTTTCTCGATTTAACAGAAGTATCTTATTGTTTTGTTTAACAAAGCAAACCGTATATTTGAATTTCATATGTAACATCCTTTCATCAATCTATCTACGATTATCCTACAAGAACTAAACTTTATGTATCTTACATACACTTTTAGTTTACATAAGGTCAATTATAGGTACAGCTAAAAGGATCTTCTGGTCGAAGATCCTTTCAGCTGCTTGTTTAATTAAAGAAATTCTCCTTATCCTGCATCGAACCCTTATTTACCATGACAAACGATATAATAGCAAAAATAATTAAAATGAAAGCGAGAATTCCATAACTTGCCCCTTCGAACCCTCTAATCTTTATAAAACCAATATAAAACAAAATAATAGCAGCTATAACTGTTAAGATTCCTGGTACAATCCTCAAGGATAGGGAAAGGTTTATTTTATTGAACCACCACGTAAGTAACAATATGATTATTCCTGGTACAATAGCCATCAGAAAAGGCCCTAAAATCATCATTTGACTCATCTCCTTTTTGTTATTTTATTATCAATTTTTAAATATGACCGCCTCGTTAGTTTAAGTACAAACTTTAACAGTCTCCATACTAAATTTTAACATAAATATCCAAATAGCTTAAAAATTAGTTTTCTACAATCTGACCCTTTAGTTTAACAAGGTCTCAAAGGATCACATGAATACTCTATACAAATCTAGTTTAAATAAAGTGAATTTTCGGAACTCCCGAAATATAACCCCCTTGATGCTCAAGGGGGTCCGAATGGTCCATATTTATCGTTTATACATGGTTGATGAATCAACATTTTTGGCTTCTGAAGAAGCCTGATAGCTTCATCAAAAAGGGGTGTTTTATGCACCTTCCTCTTTCACTAAAGCTACCCATTAGTTCAACAAAGATTTTTTTGTAATTAAAAGCTATAAAAGAGAAAATAAAAAGAACGTTGCTTTCGCAACGTTCTCTAGGGAAGTATCAACTTGAGAGATGAGAGGTTCCCTAATGTAAAATATGTCAAAAACTAAATAAGGTTCGGACTTGTCTTTGTGCTTTTGAAAACCCCGCAAAATCATCAGGCTGTTTGTCCATTCAATCAATGTTTGTATACATACACTATATAGACTTTAAATATAAGGAGATGGGAAAATGGGATATACAAGCTATAGTCATGAAGACGGATCCTACTATTCTAAAAAACATAAAAATGATTGTTGTAAGCATGACAACAATCACGAGAACGACAAAAAGCATGATAAAAACGAATGGATTAGAAAAGAAATATCTTGTTTTAAAGATATGCGCCTTGTTTTTTTTGTAAAGGGGAATACGCATGTTGAAGGCACAGTGAGTGAAGTTCATAAAGATTTCATTGTTTTAGTGCCTACACGAAATACGACAACTCCTGAAAACGTAGAGGTTGAAAGTAATAGTGATGGTTCCACGCTTGAACAATTTCTAAAATATTTTCTTCGATTAGATGATATAGTTGGATTTGGAGAAGACCGTGAGTTTCCTGAAGCTTAAGGGCTTGTTCAACTAATTCTTATAAGTGCCGGTCTGGTTTCCTGGAGCACAGCATCATGCACAATGATAACTATAAAAGACAACCAAGGCCTCCAAATAGGAGGTCTTGGTTGTTTTTATATTTGAGGTATAGTCATAACCTCTCGTTATACTAGCTTTCACAAGACAATTAGCAACAGTCAACGATTTACTGTTCTCTCAACTAACCCTCCCCTAATAGAAGAAGAAGTTTTTCTGAATGTATGATTTTAGTTATTTTCGTACATTGAAAAGACCACCAATTTGGTGATCACGCTGCTGAATTAAACCAGCTAATAGGATGACAAGATCTTTCTGGGGTCCTAGTAGCAAAACGTGGAAAACATACGCTAAGACAATTTTTAGGAAAATAAAGACCGATACTACTAATGAGTGTAGTATTGGTCTTTAAAATTACTTCATTTGGTTCTCAAATCTTCAAGTTTTGCCCCCAAATATGAAAGACTGATCACTCTCACAGTCTTCTGCTTAACAGCAGCCACCTGCACCACTATTGCATACACCGGTTTCTGGCAGGCTTAACTCTACACGTTTCGCACTTTCTACATCACCTGCTAAAAACGCTGCAATGGAACGAATTTGCTCATAGCCTGTCGCCATTAAAAATGTCGGTGCACGACCATAGCTTTTTGCACCGACGATATAGAAGCCTTGCTCTGGCTGACGTAAAACCGCCTCACCATGTGCCTCTACCGTACCGCAGCTATGTTCATTGGGATCAATAAGTGAAGCAAGTGCTGTCACACTTTCTGTCACTGCATCTACATCTATACGAAGTTCTCCGTTCATCGAATAATCTGGGCGACTGCCTGTATTAACGATTAGACGATCAAACCCTTCTAACACCGTATTCTCACCGCAAAGTGTACCCATAATAGAGATTTCATCAGCTTCTTTTAACGCTGAAATAAAGAACGGTGTGACAACTTCAACTTTTCCAGTATCCACAAGCTCACGAATACGTGTACCAAGTGCTCCACGTGCAGCAAGCTCATCGTTTTGTCCACCACCATATGCCATGTCAACACGCTCTTTACGTAAAATCCATGTAATATGTGTGTCAGGAGCTTCTTCAATTAGTCCAGCTAAATTTAGCAATGAATTAATTGCTGAATGCCCACCACCAATAACGGCTACTTTTTGATTCGCATAAAGGGAAGCATTCGCCTCTACATTTGGAATATGGTAGTCAATACGTTCATGTAATGTTTTTTCAGTCGGAAGCCATACGCCATTTCCTTGTGCTGGGTTTGGATTACCCCAAGTACCTGTTGCATCAATTACTGCACGCGCTTCAAATATTTTCGTTTCTCCTCCCACCTCTACATAAAGAACAAACGGCTGTGTATTGCGATCTTTTGATTTCATTTTGTCATTGTTCCCACGCGTAATCGTGATTACACGATGGTTTATATAGATAGATGATTTCAGTTGTTCTAGCTCTGCTAAAGGTTTTAAGTAGAGGTCAATAATTTCGTTTCCTGTTGGAATCGTTTCATCGTTTGGTACTTGCCAGTCTGTTTGTTCTAATAAAGTTTTTGCAGCTGCGTCAATGTTATATTGCCACGGAGAAAATAGTGTAACGTGCCCCCACGAGCGAATATTCGCACCGACTTCTGTCCCTGCTTCTAATAAAATAAACGCTTGTTTTCGCGCAGCAAGCTGAGCTGCAGCCGCTAATCCAACAGGACCAGCACCGATAATCGCTACAGGAAGTGTCGATTCGGTTGTACAACAACCTGTTGCCGGATCACAACAAGATGACTGATTTAAAATTTTAAATGTTTTCATTGAATATCCCTCCATAAATAAGAATTTGCTTATATAACAGTGAAATAAATAGTAGCACGAGGCTACTGATTTATTTCATGTTGAATTTGTAGAATCGCTATCTCAAATTGCGCTCTTGTATGAGCACCATAAGCATCTAAATCGCCTTTAAAAAAATGTGTTTCGACAATGTGACGCATCTCCTCAAATGAAGAAGCTCTTGTAGACATTATGAGCTTCATATATGAGTAGAAATATTCCTGACTTAATGCGCCTGAATGATGTACACGCATGTTAACAGCTCGTCGGTGTATAGCCTGCTAACAGTAAACCGATTTCACCGTTTTCTTCCTCCGCATGAATCGTTACACCGTCTAACTGAGACTTTACAATTGGATCAATCGCTACTTGAATACCTTCAATTGTTACGATTTCATCATTCTCTTTCGCTTCTTCTAAGCCAACACCTAGATTCACACTGCAACAACCAGGGATGCCATAAAAACGAAGTGTTTTTACGTCTGATTCCGACAGTACCTGCTCTAAATAATTTTTACCTTCAGTTGAAATATCCATTATTTTTGTTCCTTTACAAACTGTTCGATACGTGCACCTATCGCATCACGTACTTGTTGGAACACTTGCCATTTTTCTTCTTCGGTTCCTTGTGCTTTTGCAGGGTCATCAAAGCCCCAGTGCTCACGTTTTACGTGAGGCGGTGTCATTGGACATTTATCAGCAGCATCGCCACACAGTGTGACCACAAGTGTGGCGTTATTCAGTGTTTCTTGATCGATAATATCCGACGTATGATTCGAAATATCGATTCCTACCTCGTTCATTGCTTTGATGGCATTTGGGTTTACTCCGTGTGCCTCAATCCCCGCACTCAACACTTGCCAATCAGTTGGTAATAGTTGCTTTGCCCAGCCGTCTGCCATTTGTGAACGGCATGAGTTCCCTGTACATAAAAAATAAAGTGTTTTCTTCATAATAATCTCCTTATAATTGAATCGTTTTATAATATTTTTTTTGCCAACGTAATGCTACACCAACCAGTGCGATTAATACTGGAACTTCGACGAGTGGCCCGATGACCGCTGCAAATGCAGCACCTGAATGTAAACCAAATACGCTAATCGCAACAGCAATCGCTAGCTCAAAATTGTTACTTGCCGCTGTAAACGAAAGTGCTGCTGTGACAGGATAGCTCGCTCCTGCTTTTCTGGACGAAAAGAACGACACAGCAAACATGATAATGAAGTAAATGAATAATGGAACAGCAATGCGTAAGGCATCAATTGGTAGCTCCACGATTTTGTCACCTTTTAACGCAAACATCATGACAATCGTAAACAGTAAGGCAATCAGTGTGAATGGAGAAATCTTTGGTAAGAATTTTTCTTTGTACGCTTTCGCACCCATTATCTTGATACCAATGACACGAGTCAGTATCCCTGCCAAAAATGGAATCCCTAAATAAATCAGGACACTTTTTGTGATTTCCCATACCGAAATCGAAACGGAAAATGTATCCAGCCCAAACCAGCCTGGCATCACATTTAAAAATAGCCACGCAAATACTGGGTACATCAATATTTGAAACACCGAGTTAAATGCGACTAAGCCTGCTACGTACTCACGGTCACCCTTAGCAAGGTCATTCCACACGATGACCATCGCAATACAGCGTGCTAAACCAATCATAATGAGTCCCGCCATATACTCCGGGTAATCACGTAGAAAAATAATGGCCAGGAAGAACATCAAGAACGGTCCAAGAAGCCAGTTTTGGAATAAGGACAGTGCTAATACTTTCACATCTTTAAAAACGCGCCACATTTCCTCATATTTCACTTTTGCCAGTGGTGGATACATCATGACAATTAAACCAATCGCAATCGGAATACTTGTTGTGCCAACACTGGCAGCATCTAATACTTCTTTAAAATTTGGGATTAGTAAGCTAATGGAAATCCCTACGCCCATCGCTACAAAAATCCACACCGTTAAATAACGGTCTAAAAAGGAAAGCTGTTTCGTTAATGGTTGTTCATTCATTGTGGTACCTTACAATCTGTTCCGCATTGACATGTATCTTTTTGCTCTAATTCAGCAAGCACTGTCTGCAATAGAGGGGTTTGTTCTTCCATTAGTCGGTAATGCTTCCAAGTGCCGACTTTACGAGCTCTAATAATACCTGCTTCTTCTAATTTTTTTAATTGTTGGCTGACTGCCGGCTGTGATAGCCCAATCACATCAACTAAGTCACAGACACATACCTCTCCAGACTTTAAACAACTGAGTAGCGTTAAGCGATTGGCATCCGCAACTGCTTTTAACTGCTTTTCTAACATTTTAATATCCATACGTCACCTCTTAAATTTATATATAAGAATATACTTATATTATGCTTATATTAATTAAAATGCAACAATAAAATAATTACTTTTAACTGATATTTGTTCAAAAAGTCATTAATTAAAGAAATTATCGAATGACTATTTGTTTGAGTTTTTTCAACCACTTATACCCCCATTGCACCTATAATTTTATTACTAGGTTAACACACACATTTTTCAAATTTTAGTTGAAGGAGGTTTTTGAATGTATACTTTCGTACATTGAAAAGAGTACCTTAAGGCACTTAACATAATCATCCTTATCGGTACTGAAAAAGGATCTTCGGCTGGAAGATCCTTTTAGCTGCTTATTGAACTAAACACCATTTACTTGAGGAAGAAGTACTCTATTTTTTTAAAAACTGATTCACTTTACTTTCATCTTCTAAATATTTTTTTGTGAGTTTTGTTAGGTCTTCTTCACTCGTATATTCACTTAATTTTTTTCCGTACCAACTTTCTAAGTCTTCTTTTGTTATTTTATATTCTTGGTCATCAAAATTAAATGTAATCCATTTTGCATTTTTGACTAATGTAAATATAAATGTAGCATTGTATATTGCCGTTTCTTTGTAGTTTTTTTCTATTTCTTCTGCATCCATATTTGTATAATTCAAAATCATTCCATAAGGCTCTTCTTTGGTTTTAAGTTCAAACCCATTAAAATATTCACCCAATGGTAATTGCCTTACAATGCTCCTTACTGCACTATTATCGCCTACATATGAATCTTTAAATTGAAATATATCCTCATCTACATTACTTGAATTACATCCGTTTAAGGAAAGTAATATCAATAACGAAAAGAAGAAAAATTTTGTTATTTTCTTCACTTCTTATCCTCCTTAAATTCAATATCTAATATTCTAACTTTACTACAAAAAATACCAATTACTTACTAAATTATTCTGCAACAAATGAACAAGATTCTTTAAAATCACATGTATACTCTATACAAAACTAGTTAACATAAGACTAATTATCGGCAAAAAAAGGATTGGGTACCTCTTAGATATCCAATCCTTTTTGTTTCTTTGGTCACTTTTCATATTTTTCTAGAAAGTCGGCTAAGGCTAAATGCAATACATCAGACTTATTGATCCTCTCGACTTCACAAAACTCATCTAAACGTTTACCAATGACACGATCAATAACAATCGTCTTTCTTGTTTTGTCACTTTGTGGAAACTGTTTGACGCGGTCATAAAGACTTGGCTCATTGGTTTGTGTAGTTGGGGTAACCTCTTGCCATGATTTAAGCAGTTCCTTAATCATATGGATTTCATCTTGGGTGAACGGCTCATGAACAATAGGTGAATGATTCGTGAATTCCTTATTACTCTCTGCGAACTTCTGATTACTTCGTGTGAAAGGTGTATGAACTTTAGGTGAACGCGATTTCACATAATCAAAAATACTTTTATCAAGGGGTTCTTCACCTTCTCCAATAAAAAACCAACCCTTTTGACCAGAGTTTCTAAATTCATATCCAGCCTCTTTTAATGCATGTCTAAATGGTTTTTCACTTATGCCAGGTATTTGTTTAGCCACATCGCCTGTCTTTACTCCTTCTTGTGCCAATACGTCTAAAATGCTTCGTATGGATGCTTTTTGATCTACACTCACTGATTGTTCACCCTCATTTCACTCAAACTCATATATGTATGATTCCATGTGAAATACGTATGACCTTCAAGTAAGTGAACATAATCACTCTTATGGGTATTAAAAAAGGATCTTCGACTGGAAGATCCTTTGCATCCGTTTATTAATTCTTTTTTTTTAATTCCTCCTTATCTTTTGTATATTTTTTAACAGCTGGCACAATTTCTGTTGCCATTAACTCGATATTTTTCTTCATTTGGTCCATCGTAACTCCACCTGCATCAATCTCTCCTAAGAAACGTTGATGTCCGTACATTTCATATTGATATAAAATCTTTTCAATAATTTGTTGAGGTGAACCAACCATTAGTGCATCACGATGATCTGTTGCTGCAGCGAATTGTTGCTTTGGATAACCGCCACCTTTTAATTGAGTCATCGCACTATTAATGTGTGGGTAATATTCACGAAGTGCTGTTTGGCTGTCTTCTGCAACGTACATTAAACTTGTTGTTGTAATCGGCAATGTTGACGTATCAAACCCAGAACGCTCCGCTGCTTCACGAAAACCATTTACTGCCGGACTAAATGCTCTCGATGGACCGCCAAGTGTCGTTAACATCATTGGTGCGCCTGCATACCCAGCCTTAATTGCACTTGCAGGGGGTCCCCCTACTGCACGCCAAATTGGCATTGAGCCATGTAGTGGCTGTGGTAAAATTTCTGCATCATTTAATGGCGCTCGGAATTGCCCTTGCCATGTCACTCGTTCTTCTTCATTGAGTTTTAAAAGTAGCTCAAATTTTTCTTCAAATAGCTCTTCATAATCACGAACATTAACGCCTAGTAAATCATATGCCCCTAAACGAGAACCTCGACCTGCTACCAATTCCGCACGTCCGTTTGAAATTAAATCCAACGTTGCAAAGTCCTCATAAACACGGACTGGATCTGATGTACTTAGCACTGTTGCTGAACTTGCAATTTTGATTTTATTTGTTGCTTGTGCAATAGCTCCAAGAATCACCGTATGTGCTTGTGTTGCAAACAACGGTTGGTGACTTTCTCCTACTGCAAATACATCAAGACCAGCCTCTTCTGCTAATTTCGCTGTTTCAATTAATTCTTGAATCCGTTGCTGAGCAGAAATTCGTTGCCCAGTTAAAGGATTTTTTAAATGATCCCCAATTGAATATAAGCCTATTTCCATTCCGTTTTCTGGATGGATTCGATATTTTTCCATTTTGTCATTCTCCTTTTAAGACAGCTCCTTTGCAGCAAGACCAACTGTTTTTAATAATGCTGTTAATTGATCCTTTTGACTGTCATCTAACACTTCTAAATTTTGTACAATCATTTTTACATGCTTCGGGAAAATTTCATTAAATAAAGCTTCCCCTTTTTTTGTTAATACGACTTTGCAATAGCGTTTGTTTTCTTCATTGCTTTCGCGTTTCGCTAATTCCTTTTTTTCTAGCTTGTTCACTACATACGTTATACTTCCGCTTGGAATCATTAACTTTTCGCTAATAACTTGAATATATTGAGGTCCTTTATTATAAAGCAGTTCTAGGACCATAAAGTTTTCAATCGTTAAACCATGACTTGTAATATCCTTCGTCGCGTTATCATAAAGTGTTTTCGTCGCTTTTAACCACGTTCGAAATAACTTCAATTCCTTTTCTGCATATTGTAATTTTTGTTCCATCAATTAATCGCCTCCGATGTTTCTTTATCTTCAGCATAAAAGTTTTTACTAGCTTAGCCAAGTAAAGATGAGTAGTTTAATACCAATACGATGGCTCCAAGCACTAGTAAAATGATAGGCATCATCATATCTTTCAATTTGTCTTGAATTTTAATGTGTGTAAAAATCGCACCAATCATCGTTGCGACAACAAGGAAGCTACCAATTGCAGCCAATGTTCCATTCCAAATACCTGCGATTAAAAGAACTGCTGCTACAATCTCTAAAGCGCCTGTGAAAATTCGAAATCCTGCTGAATAACCATAATGTTTAAATCCTTCAACCATTTGCTTTGAACCAAATTTCATTAGTCCAAACATAATAAACCCTAATCCTAAAACCACTTGCAGTATTGTTGATACCATTTCTTCTTCTCCTTTTCTTCATCCTAACGTTAGGATGAAATCTATGATTTTTTATAATCACCGTCTAAAACGGAAATGCATTTTGATATTGTTTTGCTTTTTCAACAACTAACTTTGCTGGTGTTATGTCTTCTCCTGATTCACTTAAAATTGTAAGACTTGTCATTGTCGATGTCACCTGTCCAAGAATTTCTTGTAAGTATTCTTGTCTTAACTGATCTCGTTCAATTGTTTCTTCAACGGTTAAGCCTTCATTACGATTTTTCACAGCTAGTTCATTAATTCTTTTTAAGCTTGCAATCATACAATTTCTCCTTTCAACGAACTTGTTTATATCATATCCTAATGTTAGGATATTGACATCCTAACATTAGGATGATGGTTTGTCAATTAGTTAAAATAATAATTATTGTTTAGAATATTGATAATCGGTTTACATCCTTGTTTAACTAAACTGCTCCGTTAGTTGAAGAAGGTTTTTTTCTGAATGTATGATTTTGCATACTTTCGTACATTGAAAGAGTACCTTAAAGCACTTAACATAATCACCCTTATAGGCAATAAAAAAAGGATCTTCGATTGAAGATTCTTTTAAACAAACGCAGATTATTTTAATCTTTACGCACAGCACATAATAGATTTATCAAATGCATCTTCAGGAATATATATAATTCCATCTTTAATTTTATAAGGTATTCCATTCTCCTTCAACAATTCAGTGGCATTACTGTTGTTTTTTTCTCCCCATTCTATATATTCACCTTTATATTCACTTTGGCAAGCAATTAGCAAAAGGGTACAAAGGCATAGAATAACGATTTTCCTTTTCAAAAGATCCAACTCCTTTTTATATAATTATTGTTCAATATACAGTTTACTTTAAAATTCCAATTGAAGAGTATATATAGTTAACATAAGCGATGTTATGGGCATAAAAAAAGGATCTTCGAGTCGTAGATCCTTTGCATCCTTAGTTCAAGAGTTTATTAATTCTTTTTTTCCATTGAGTTTAACTTTTCTTCGATACGGTCTAATTGTTCTTTTTTCTTTTTTGAAGAACGCCAAAATAATAATAGGATTACTATAAAAAATATTGGAACTCCTAAAGCAAATAATTGAAAAATAACATCGCCGATATTTATTCCTGAATTCATTTTTTCTCCTCTTTCATATCATCTTACCCTCCCTATTTTACCATTTTTTCACTCAGTTGTTTCATAGTTAGGAAAAATATAGTCAACATAAGCGATGTTATAAGTACTGATGTTTCATGATAATAAAGTTGTTTAAATCATAATAAAGTCGTTAAAAAAACAATAGAGTTGTTTAAAATAGTCAGTCATGCTATTCAACAAACGGGCCAGATTGTTGAATAATACTGGGTGGTAAAAAAATTTACAGATGCTCATTAATCCCTCCTCGTAAATTTGTCCCTATTGGACAAAATATGTTAGGGGACAGTGCTGCTTAAACAATAGCACTTCCCTATAAAAAACGAGGGAGTGAAATAGATGGCTGATATCAACAAACGCAAACGTGATGATAACAATACTGGCAAGGCAGTAGGTGCTTTTACTGGGGATACTATGGCTTCTGCTCTTGATCCATTTGGTTCAGTTGCAAGCGCAGGTGCTGTTTCTGGAGGAGCGCTGGACAACAAGGCGGGGAAAGGTACCGTTGATGACGACAATCATGGCGCCAAAACAAGAGATTATAATTAAGTAAAGTCATCCTTTAACCGAAGGGTTATGGCATGCAGTGGACTTCCTAAATGGGAGTCCTTTTAGAGGAACTTCTTATGTTGCGTGGTATCAGCAATTGAAAAGCACCCAAACAAAAAAGGTCCTATGTTTGTACAAAACCCATACAAACATAGGAACTCACTAATTTTCGTACGCCCTCGGCAGGAATCAAACCTGCATCTTAAGAACCGGAATCTCACGTGCTTTCCATTGTAATCCATCATGAGTCAATTCCCGAGGAAAACTATTACATCAAGTGATTTAGCGACTTTTAGCTAAAATCACTGCGTGTTATTTATGCGAACATCGACCATTCAATCCGCCCTCACTCTTTGGGGTGAAGAAATACCAGGATTTTACCATCTTGAGCGTCATTAGAATAGCGTTCAGCTTCATCATCTGGGACTCCAATTTCCATAAGAGCATGCTTTAATCCGCCAGCACCAGAGCTGGCCCCTACGACTGCTCCTCCAATTGTTGTAATAATAGGACCTGCAGCCAACACAGCGCCAAATCCGGGAATCAATACAGTGGATAATCCAGCTATCACGCCTGCTATGCCAATTGCAGCTCCAGTTGCAGCTCCAGCAAGGGCTCCATCCATAGTGGAGGGTTTTACTTCCTGTGTGTTTTCAGATAGTTCTTTTGCTTTTTTAGCAATAACTGAAATTTCCTTAGTTGTATAGCCTTTCTCTTTTAAATCTTCAACAACTTCAGCCGCTCTTTGTTCATTATCGTATACGCCAATAACTTGATTCTTCATTAAAAATTACCTCCTGTTTGCTTCAACTATGTATTCTTTACCCGTTTTTTAGTATTTCTAGACACATTTCACCTTCAAGCTTCATTCCTTTTAGAATTCCACTCCTGTTTTGTAGTTCCCGGAAAGTTGCTTTTTTAGCTCCTTCTTTGCATACATAATGATCTTCAGCAATCGGGCGGGATTGTGGAATAAAACTTAGATTTTTAAACGACTTTATTTTTACATCTACGAAGTGTTATTCAGCAATTGCACCAAAAATTAAATAACTTTATTTTTACACCGTCCACAGATGTGGACGGTGTAATGCGTATTTGCGGATTCAAAATTAAACAACTTTATTGTTATTACACAACTGAAAAAAGGATCTTCGGTTGGAAGATCCTTTTAGCTGCTTGTTCAGTTAAAACGTAAAATAGCCCAACAAGTATAGTTGCTAACATACTCCAATCTGTATAGCTGTAAATAACGATGAATAACAAAATCATTATAGGAAGGCTTGCGAGTGTTCTAATCATTTTTCGTCTATACGATAATTTAAAATAATTAAATTCAACACCTCTATCAACTTTTGACGCGTTTTTAAAAACAAAAGATAATATAAGAGTAACAATTAGCCCTATGACAATGGATACGATGAAATATAACACACTCTCTCCTCCTATTATTCTAGTAATCCTTTATCTTTGAATATTTTCCTTAATGATTCATTCACCAATTCAGATTTATAGTTTCTAGGAACACGATCAATGATGTTTAATATCTCTTCATCAAAATAAAGCCCTCTGTACACTCTTTTATTGTTGCTATTCCTAAATCACCTGACTGATTTCTAAAGAAAGCTATATAAGTATCTGATTCTCCCAAATGTTCTACTTTTATTAGAGTAGGATTAAGTATTTCTCCCCCTCTATTTTGCCAAACCGTTAAGTTTTGTTGTATATCCTTTGGATTGTTCAGGATAGGATATTTTGTTACAACATTTTTCGGAAGTTCCGAAATATAAAACCCCTTGAGCACCAAGGGGTTCCGAATTGTTTATATTTATCGTTTATACATGATTTTATACAGTGTTGATGAATCAACATTTTCGGCTTCTGAAGAAGCCTGGTAGCTGCATAAAAAAGGGGCGTTTTATGCAAATTCTTCTTTCACTAAAGCACCCGTTAGTGACATAAGCAATGTTCTTTTTTTAAACACATAAAAACTATTTGTTAATTATTTACTACTTTTTTCATAATATCATGTAGTGTTTTTTTCTTTAAATTTTCCTCTAGTTCAAACTGTAAAAGTCGAAATTCATTTTCAATTACTTTAACAATCGATTGTCCGTAAGTGCATTGAGGGTTTACTTTCTGATGGGCAATAAATAGCTCATTAGAAGGGTCAACAGCTTTTAATATCTCATATAATGTAATGTTTTCGGGTTTCTTAGCTAACATAAGCCCTTTTTTTATTGATACTGATTTTAATAAACCTGCTTTTTTTAATGCACTTGACATGCGACGAACTACAACAGCATTTGTCCCTATACTTTCTGAAACTATTTCTGAATTTATACTATCTTTCTCTGGCACACATTCTACAAAAGCTAATATGTGTATGCCAATTGCTAATCTTGTATTAATCACTTTTTCCCCTCCTCCCTATTATTTTCACTATTTATCGTCAAGTATACGGATGTAATGAAGTTTTAATTTATATCATGTGAAGAAAATAATTCAAAAGTTTTATACAAAGTCTAGCAAATTATTCAATAAAATTTAATGTTAGTTAATAAATTTAATTAAAGACTTACTATAAATAGTAGCACGTTTTTATACTAACATTTCTAATCATTAAAATTAGGAGATGTCTATTCTTTTTCTCCAATAACCGTAAACGCTGCGCAAAGATGTTTTTCATTCACAGCTTCGTCAACAATCGCCACGGCTAAATCTGCATAACTTATATAACTTTCACCTACTGAATTAAAAATTAAGTGATCTTTACCTATTTCATAATTTCCTGTTCTCTTTCCTTCTGGATCAAAAAATGCTGCAGGGGATACGTAAGTCCAAGTAATAGTAGATTCTTTTAAATCTAAATAACTTTGGTATTGATTTTTTGAAGAAGGAATTAAAAATTTTGGGAAATCAGGAGTATCAAATAGATGTGTTGAATTTGTATCGTCAATAAAAAGTCTTCCGGCACCACCAATGACAATTAAGCGAGTCTTAACATCATTAAAAATATCAGTTAAATGTTTCCCCATCACCCGATATTGTTCTGCTTCCGTTAACGGTGCTGAAAAAGTGCTTATAATTACATCAAATGGTTTAATATCATTTTTTGTTAACTCTAATATACTTTTTTCAATCACATTTAATGATTCTGTAATTTTTGTAGCATCTCGTACAATCGCAGTAACTTCTAATCCTCTTGTAGTGGCCTCTTCTACAATTTTTTTCCCAGCCTTACCAGAAGCACCTATAATACCAATTTTCATAATAATTCTCCTTTGAATAATATCAAATTTCTTATTTACTGTAACAATCATGGTTACGATAAATAATATTATAGTTACAGTAATTGATATTAGCAAGCATTTATTATTTGCTGTTCATTTAAAGGCATTTAGTTAAAAAACTGCTTAAAGTAAAAGGCTAATTTCATTCAAAAAATAGCATTGAAAAGTGAAAATTAAAAGATTCTTCATAAACGAGAAGTAATCCTTCTTCCGCTAAACTGCTTCGTTAGTTGAATAAGGTTTTTTCGAATGTATGATTTTAGATAAATTCATACATTAAAAAGGCCGTCATTTGGCAGCCTTTTTATGACGCTATCGCACCCGTTAGTTGAATTAGAAGCCCACACATTGGGATTAATCATAAATAACTTCAATCACCTACCGCTACTATCAACTTATCTTCTAGTTTGGCTTCTTCACAAAGCTCTTTTAATTTTTCTGCAAAATACCTTATCTTTTGGTCGTTTAGACAATTGGTACTGTATTTGTTCAATAGACCATCGCAAATTTTTATCAATTGAACTATTTCATCTAATGTAAATATTTTGGTGCCATACTCATCTAAACCAATGAGTAAATCATTTTCTTTTTTAGGTCCCCTATAAGGCTGAGGCTGCCGATATTGTTCCTGGTACCGAAGATACTCCTGCAACTCTTCGTTAAATTTTACATATTTTTCGTTGAATTGAGCTTCTTTTAGTGAGTTTCCGATAGAGAAAGTAATCCCGGCACCACTACTACATAATCCACTAATAATCGAAAAATCCAAGAGAGAAATCTCTCTATCTAATTCGTCATATATCCTTATATTTTCTGTTTCAATTTGAAATTTTGCCCAATTTTCTTCTATAAGACAGCTAACAATTAGCTTATTGTTTCTGAATTCTGCATTTTCCATCTCTATCTTATATTTCTTAATCTCTTGCAAGTCCTTAATGCACACATCACCCATAAGCTCTAATAAGAACTCCTGACAATTTATTAACATGCAATTTAAAACGGCGTAGGGATGAGTATTATATTCCGTCATATTTATTGTAAGCATTATGCCCTTTTCCGTTTCGTAAACATCACTAATTTTTCCAGAGTGGAAGTTACTTAAAACATCTGCTTGTATTCTTTTATCCATAGATTAATCACCTTTGTTATAAATTATTTTTTTGCTATTATAACAATCTTTATTCAACTATCCTGCCCCTTAGTTGAATAAGTTTTTTTCGAATGTATGATTTTGCATAGTTTCGTACATTAAATTTCCATCTTTACTGCATAGTACTTTCAACGGCTGCTTTGGGCGCATCCGAACCTAAAGCACCCATAGCATCATGCACAATGTTAACTATAAAAGACAACCAAGGGGAGGTCTTGGTTGTCTTTTATAAGAGGCAATCTTTCTTGCGTTTCATTCTATTGAGAAGGACGTATACTCATTTCCATGTTACGCCCTAATTTAGTGAATGAGCTTATTTTCACTCAAAATAGGTGATTACCTATTAAATAAAAAGTCCTGCATCATATAAACATGCGGATATTTGTGACATTTCATTATTTTCAACATACTATTAAGTAGCCCATGCAAGTAGTAAGTACCTCCTTTAAAACAAAAGGAGATGTTTGTATATGTCAGGTTGTGTAGATGGCGGATTTGATGGCGGTCGTGGATTTGGTGGCGGCTTTGCCTTGTTAATTGTATTGTTTATCCTCTTAATCATTATTGGATGTAGCTGTGGCGGTGGATTCGGTGGCGGATTCGGCGGCGGTGGCTATGGTTACGGTGGCGGTGGCGGTTACGGTGGCTTCTGCTAATAAATAAGTAACAAAAAGGACGACCGTCATAGGTCGTCCTTCTTTAAATTATAGATGGTTATTAAACCTACTCCTTAGTTGAACAAGGGGTTTTTCTGAATGTATGATTTTGTATACTTTCGTACATTGTAAAGACACCACCAATTGGTAGTGTCTTTTTAGTCAACTAAGCCCCAGTTAATTATCTTGTCATGATTAGTATTATAAATTTTCTTTAGTGCTGAATTAGAGTATGTCATTCTATTTTACCCGTCTATCGGAGTCGCGTGATAACGAGATGTGCTGAAACAGGCCTTGCTCCACCAGCTAAAGGAGTAATGGTTAGTGCCGTGGAATTACCAGTAGGATTTCGTACAGTGAGTAATGAATTGATGACTGTCGTTTGCACAAGAGCCATTCCTACTATCTGAGAGGTACCGGTTGCTCGCCCAACCACCGTATAGGCTAGGTCAGCGCCATTGAGAGTTAAAATCAGTTGGCCTGCTTCGGTGACACTCACCTGAAACAAAACTTGATATGTGCCAATTTGTGACAGCTGAAATGTATCTGGTGAGACACCAAAGCGTATAATCCCTCCCCCACTAGTTGGTCCATTTTGCGGAAAATCCACGTCTGTACCGGGAGCAACTGTTGCTGCATTATCACCAGGCATCAACGCAAAAAAATCTGCAAAGTCTAATACTCCTCCAGCAGGACCTTGTGGACCGGCCGGTCCCTGTGCTCCTGCTGATCCGGCTGGACCTTGTGCTCCTGCTGATCCAGCTGGACCTTGTGCTCCTGCTGATCCGGCTGGACCCTGTGCTCCTGCTGATCCGGCTGGACCTTGTGCTCCTGCTGATCCGGCTGGACCTTGTGCTCCTGCTGGTCCGGCTGGACCTTGTGCTCCGGCTGGCCCCTGTGGCCCAGCTGGTCCGGCTAGACCTTGCGCTCCTGCTGGCCCCTGTGGTCCTGGTGGTCCTCCAGCAGGACCTTGAGGCCCAGCTGGTCCCTGTGGCCCTGTCGGTCCCTGAGGACCTGGTATTGGACAACAACAAGAACAGGAACAATTACTTTCTTTGCACGATCTTTTTGGGACTCTTCGTGAAGTGCATTCACAAAAATTTTCACTAAATAAACAATTTGGACAAATACCCATTTAATACCACCCTTTTCTTCAATACTGCAATATTCTATTAACATATTGGATAAGTGGTCTGTACTTATAAGCTATAATACTGGTTTATTTACGTAACTTCGATCCGGCTGGTTCTGGATTCCCTTTAATTCGAATGTATGAATTTGTATAGTTTCGTACATTAAATTTACATCTTTACTGCATAGTACTTTCAACGGCTGCTTTGTGCGCATCCGAACCTAAAGCACCTATAGCATCATGCACAATGATAACTATAAAAGACAACCAAGGCCTCCAAATAGGAGGTCTTGGTTGTCTTTTATAAGAGGCAATATTTCTTGCGTTTCATTCTATTGAGAAGGACGTATACTCATTTCCATGTTACGCCCTAATTTAGTGAATGAGCTTATCTTCACTCAAAATAGGTGATTACCTATTAAATAAAAAGTCATGCATCATATAAACATGCGGATATTTGTGACATTTCATTATTTTCAACATACTATTAAGTAGCCCATGCAAGTAGTAAGTGCCTCCTTTAATACAAAAGGAGATGTTTGTATATGTCAGGTTGTGTAGATGGCGGATGTGATGGCGGTCGTGGATTTGGTGGCGGCTTTGCCTTGTTAATTGTATTGTTTATCCTCTTAATCATTATTGGATGTAGTTGTGGCGGTGGATTCGGCGGAGTTGGTGGCGGCGGATTCGGCGGCGGTGGCTATGGTTACGGTGGCGGTTACGGAGGCTTCTGCTAATAAATAAGTAACAAAAAGGACGACCGTCATAGGCCGTCCTTCTTTAAATTATAGATGGTTATTAAACCTACTCCTTAGTTGAAGAAGGTTTTTTTGAATGTATGATTTTAGATAAATTCATACATTCAAAAGGCCGTCATTTGGCAGCCTTTTTATGGCGCTATCGCACCCGTTAGTACAATAGGAAATTATGGGATTTAATTGAAGCCGAAACGAATTCCCTGCACCTCATTATTCCAATGCCAAAACTCTAAAAATCTATTGTTATCAATGTAAACAATTATTTCTGCCCCTTGCTCACGCCGATTATAATAATCCTCACCGTAATACCGTTTTACATTATCCAAGGAGGAACCAACTGATATTCCTCTACTTGTTTTAACAGACCTATCTGTGTAATTGTTAATGGCAATATATTTGATGGTACTGTTCTCATTAGTAATGACCCCGATACCATTTGATAAATAATGGATGTGAGGGTTATTAATATCTTCTTTGTTTTTATCTACATTTAACTTATTAATATTTTGCTTTAAATCAATACCATCGAAATTTTCATCTTTAAGGTTTATATCTGGTGTAATCACAGACAAAATAAAATTGGAAGGAGTAAGAATAATTATAATTGCAAAAATGACTACTGAACTAATAGTCCCCAGTATTAGTTTCTTTTTGTTTCTCATCACATTTCCTTTCCCAAGCCATATACACATACTTTTCTATATATAGGTCAATACATCCTTCTTATTCAACTAAACTGCCCCGTTAGTTGAACAAGAATATCTTTTAAAAGTAGTCGGGAATATCAAAAGATATGGATTCAATATCATTTTCTTTTGAATAATACATACAAATACTATCCTTATATTTTTGCTTAGAAGAAGGTATTTCAATAAAATTAAATCTTCTATAAAAGTCTGACCCAATATCGCTATATAAGAAAAAATTATTACAATCTATATTTTGTTCTAATTTGTTTATCACTTCTTCAATTAATATAGAAGCATACCCTTTTTGTCTTAAATGTAAAGGAGTAGCAATTGACCCAATCCCTCTAACAAGTAAGTCTTCTGAAAGATTTAGTTCATATACTATTAGGGAGCTTAATAACTCTTTTGTATCAGTTTCCTCCAGAACATACCATTTCCCCTTTTTGTACTTACTGGAACCCTGACACATCTTTACATATTCTTGAGAAAGCATTCTGTCTCCCCAAACATCATAGCCCATCATATAAACTACTTTCATATCCTTGTCTGTTGCTTCTCTAATTTTTTTCAAAATATCTCTCCTTATGACTGTATTTTCTTATTGATTCACTTCGTCTTTCAAAGTTTAAGTCCTTTTTTTATTGAGCTAACCTACCCCGTTAGTTGAATAAGGGGGATTTTCGAATGTATGATTTTACATATTTTCGCACATTCAAATCGTTGATAACAGTGATTCTTATTGTTAAGATGACCATATCATACGTTAAATGTACGATATCGGAGGGGAATCATGAAAGAAAAGAACGTGCAGCCGTTGCGAACGGCCAAAGAAATCGAAGATATGAAATGGGCGCTACAGCGATATGGTTCCGTTGACCGTTGGGGATGTACGAGGAAAAACGCATGTGGTGATTCGAGTGAAAAAAACGAGTAAAACAAAGCGATTTATGTTGCCGGTGAAGCTTCGAGAAGAAATCGAGGATTATACGGCTCATATGAGCGATGAAGAGTACCTGTTTCCAAGTCGAAAGGGGAATGACCCATTAACACCCACTCAAGCTTATAGAGCGCTTGTGAAGGCCGGAGATGTGCTAGGACGGGATGATATCGGTACGCATACGATGCGAAAGACCTTCGGATATGCGTATTATCGGAGAACTAAGGACCTGGCGTTCCTGCAAAATATCTTTAACCATTCTGCCCCATCGATCACCAAACGATATATCGGGATTACGCAAGACGAAATCGACGAAACATTAAAGGATTTCTCTTTATAGACGGTCCCCCCAAATAACGCGAAATTTGAGTTAATAAAACAAACAGCTAATAGAAGAGCGAATTTATTTTTTAAGAGTAGAGGAAAATTGTGTTAAAACAAATTAATAAATTGGGGGATTAAAAAGTTTGAAACAGACAACTTATTTAATTAGTGCATTTATATTGGGATTATCAATAGTAATATCAGCTTTTATTTTTAGTAATACTTGTTCGAATTCAGCGAGTAAAGGAAATAATTCACAAACAATAACGAATTCAATACCTGATTTAATGACTAGAACAGAACTTTCCGAATACCTTCAGATAAGTGAACAATCAATAGAAAACATTATTCAGAAAGATGACTTGGAGAAGGCAAAATTAAGTAGCTACGACACTTATCATTTTATTCCATATTTAAAAATCGATAATCAGGAAAGATTTTTAAAAGCAGAAATAGATAAATGGTTGCAGTATAAGAGTGAAAACCGATAATTCACTACCGAGGGGCTTTAGTTCAATAAGGATAATAAGATATTTCTAAAAAAAACGCTCAGAAGTCTGAGCGTTTTTGCTTGTCATTTATATTGCTAATGTACTGTTGAAATATATGCTGATTGGCATGATATTCACATTGTCATTTGCATTTTTCTTCTCATCAACCGAACCCGTTAGAAATCAACTCCTGTCTTTTATTAGATTTATTCTCCCTTGTTTTGAGGTGTGAGGTTGGCTAGGATGAATTGCGGTAGCAAGAGGGGCTAGCCCCTGTATTGCGTAAAAAATAAAGCTAAAGATCCACACGAGGATCGGAAGCACTGGCGGTTTGGCAGGTACAATGGTCAGAGCAAGCCAAATTCCGAAGATCCTCGTTTTGAGTATGTTCGGCTTGGCGACATGCGCTCACCTGCCAAAATGCGGAATGCAAGAGAGAAAGGGCGAAGATTTTTTGGGTGGGTTGCTCAAAAAATACTACCCGAACCTTGCGTGGAGCATAGCCCTTTTATAGATATAGGGGTAGAATCAGATAAATACAGCTTTACAACGCTAAAGAAGTTTAAATCCATTAAAAAAGTCGATTCCCAAAACAGGAAATCGACTTTTTTATTAGCTTACTAAATGAACACACCTATTAGTTCAACAAATCTATTTCTTTTTATTATGCAGTTCAAATGACTCTTCAAATTCGTCCCATTTTACATGTACTTGTATAACTTCATCTTCGTTTACTTTTGCCCCACCTTCCGAACTACTTTTAGAAGTAAATGTTAATTCTCTAGGAGGTTCAGTGAATTCATTTGTTGATCCCCCACTACTACTACTTGTAGTATAGGAGTATTCAAGTTTTCGCATGGAAGATAACTCTTCTAAAGAACCCTTATATTTTAATACGAGTTCATCACTATCTTCGTTAGAGTAAGTCTTTGTTCCGTCATTATCTTCCCATGTTTCTGTTCCTTTATAAGAATATTCAGCGTCCCAATGTTCACTTTCTCCAATAAATTTATAATTATTGTTAGTAACTTCTTTTTTAGTCACCTCATTTTTAGTAACTTCCGTACAAGCTGTTAAAACCAGTATTGTAAATAGTAGCGTGAGTATTTTTTTCATTTTACCTCCCCCTTTACAATTCGATTTTACCACAATAATCCAGTTTCTTTATTCAATTATTTTACCGTTACTTTAAGTGCATTCTTTCACAATCTCAATAGAGTAGAACCTATTGATACACAATTAATTTATATATAAATTAGGCTTAATTATGTCTCATAAGACTTGTACCAAAATCTAATCGTTGTACATCTGTAGTTTTAAAATAAAGTTTGATTATAAATCACGCTAAATCCTTGATTTTACTGAATGTAAAAAGCAATCGTTTTGAATAAAAATTGATCAAAACGATTGCTTTCTTTTATTTTAGAACTGTTTTTTTATAAAAAAGATTGATTATTTTAAATCTCCTTATTCCACTAACGCACCCCGTTAGCCATCCATGAAGCGCAAAAATCAGCGCTTCACCACAGAAAATGAAAATGGATACCCTTGTCTATACTGTTTCTACGGCTGGCGAAGAAGGTCGATACACTATCGTGCCATAGAGCCCATCCGTTAGTCTGACTCCAACGACCACGGTGCATCACAGACTGGCGCTCCCTATATGGGTAGCACTTATGGGAGATTAATCCTTTTTGGTTGGTTGCACCAGCCTTGCCTTTATTCTAAAAAGAAGGAAGATGCTTTCATTTATCAATCCAAATCTATAATGATTATTCAGAGGCTCAGCCTTTTTTAAAAAGTGTTTTTACTGGATCAATTTTGTTATGCTCATTTTTAGGTTTCGGGATTTTTTTATTTTCATGGGAGAGTGGCTCTAAATAATTGTGACATGTTTATTAAGAAAGAGGCAATGCTTTTAGCACTGCCTCTTTTCTCTCTTTTATTTTTTATTCAAACGATTAAGTTTGTTCGTTAATCCCATTAAACCTGGCAATAAAATTGGTAGGGCTAGTAAGCTGAGCAATAATAGTCCAATTATTACAACAGATGCTACTTGAATCAGTGTTAAGACACCAGATGGGATTAAAGCAGCAAATGTACCTCCTAAAATAAGGGCAGCGGATAATACTACTCCACCGATATGACGGGAGGCTTCTACAATTCGTGTTGCTGGCTCGCCTTCTAACTCGTTATATCGCATCATCAAGAAAATACTATAATCCACTCCTAATGCAACAATCATAATAAAACTAAAGAATGGGACATTCCAACTTAGATTATCTATATTTAGAATATGTGAACTAATTACTTCTCCAATACCAAGAGATGCAAAGTACACTAGCACTAATGAACCAACAATAAATATCGAATTAGATATAGACCGTGTGATGACCATTAGAACAAGCGCAATCCCAATTAACATAATCGTTGCTGTACGCAAGAAGTCTGCTTGTGTTACATCCTTTAGGTCTACGTTTCTAGCTGTTGTCCCACCAATTGCTATTTTTGCATCTTTTAAATCTGTACCGTTTAATGAAGCATTCACTTGTTCATTTATGTCTTGAATGATTGGCATCGCCTCTTGTGAATAAGGATTTACATCTAAAATGATTGTCATTTTAGCAATTTCCCTATCAGCGGACATATACGTATTTAACGCTCTTTGGAAGTCCTCTCCTTCTAATGCATCTTGTGGAAGATAGAATTTTTCAGAACTTTTTGATTCACTAAGTCCGGTTAAATACTTTTTAGCATCAGTTAGACCATTGCTAACTTGATCAAGTCCCTCGGTACTATCAGATAAGCCTGATTGCAATTGTCCCATTTTTTCCTGTAAGTCATTAAGCCCCTTTAATAATTGCTCCTGGCCATTATTAATTTGAGTCAATCCTGATGTAAGATCAGTTGTTTTACTCGCAATTTGTTCTGAACCATTCGCACCTTCATTCAATCCATTTTTCAACTCATTTGTCCCTTGTTGTAGCTGTACAATGCCACTCTTCATTTGCTCCATACCTTCATTAGCCTGAGCAAGTGATTGATTTGCCTCTTTAAACGAGGTCATGGCAGATTGATGCTGAACTGTTAATTGATTTAATTGACTTGAAAGCTCATTTAATTGTTGCTGCGCCGTTACAGCAATTCCCACTGTTTGTTGAATGTTTGGATCGTTCGCTAATTCCGGTTGAGCCTCAGTCAAATTATTCATTAAGGCTTCCACCTGCTGGTACCCTGCTTTCGCGCCATCAATTGCCTGCGAAATACTTCCGAAATATTGTCCATAAGAGCTTAACCCTTTTTCCAATTGACTGTAACCTGTATATAACTGAGAAGCTGCACTAGACAATTTATTCATATTTTCATTTAATGAAGCTAAACCGTTCTCTATTTTTTGTGCTCCTGTAGCACCACTATTTATCCCTTCTGTTAATTGGTTCATGGCACCACCTAATGCTGAAACACCATTCTCCACTTCAGTCGTTCCATCAATCAGTCTTTGCACATTAGCAAGATCATTTGAGTCACTGTTTTCCATTTGATTTTTTGCAGAAGTCAATCCGTCATTAATTTCGCCGATTCCACTATTAGCATCACCTAAGCCTTCATTAAGTTCACTTGCTTGATCATTTATATATAATTCCTTAATCTTATCTCCGGTTGGGCGGGTTGGGGAGTATACTTCCGAAACACCTTCAACCTGTTCAATTTTCTCAGCTAATTCATC
This sequence comes from Peribacillus sp. JNUCC 23, assembly GCF_053653995.1. The sequence continues at coordinate 94,637 of NZ_JBSJXW010000002.1, read as the reverse complement.
TAAAGCTTGTAATGAACCAACCTGATCCAATTTGTTGTCTGATTGAATCACCAGTGTTGCTGGAGATGAAAAGCCTGGAGGAAAGTGTTCCTCTATGACGTTAATTCCTTGCTTCGATGCATATTTATTGTCCACTTCCCATAAGTCGTTGAAATTCAATGATTGAGAATAATTTAGGATAAAAGGGATCGATAAAGCAAAAACAAGAACAAGAGCTATGATCGGTCTTGCTACAGAGCTTTTTACAAGGAAGCCCCACAAACGACTATCGGCATGCCCTTTAAAATTTTTAATCGGGTAGAACATCCCTTTCCCCAGAAGTACCATAAAAAAAGGATTTAACGTAATTAACACAAGAAGTAGCACCGCAACCCCAATCGCTACACCCGAAGTTGCTTGATACAAGTTGAAATTTGCTAAGCTAAGAGAAGCGAAGCCGATTAATACCGCCACTCCACTGTATAATACTGTTTTCCCTGCTGATTTCATCGTCACTTTTGCAGCTAAATACGCATTTTTCTGTTTACTTAATTCTTCTTTAAATCTTGTATATAATAAGATATTGTAATCTGTTCCAATCCCGAACAATACCACAACTACAAACACTTGAGTAAAGTTAGAAAAAGGGAAATTGAATTTATCTACAATTTGTGCAATTACTCCCATTGATACCAAGTAAGAAACACCAACTGTAAGAAGAGAAATGAACGGAACAATCGGTGAGCGAAAGACAATGATTAGCACAACAAGAATAAAGATAATGGCAATAACTTCTGTTTTCTTTACACCTTCCTGAGTAGAATTAGCAAAGTCATTTCCTACCAGTTCACTTCCTGTTAAATAGGTTTTAATTCCTTTTGTTTCAATAACCTCATTCAGTTCCGCGGCAACTTCTGATATTTCACCTTGGCTTTTGTCAACAGATATTTGTGCCAAAATGGTAGTGTTGTCTTTCGATACTAACTGCTTTTCTATTTCTTCGCTATCTAAATGCGAGGTGATTTCGGTAATGTTAAGTTCGTTTTTCTTGTCTTTTAATTCATTTATAACAGAAGCTATCTGTTCCTTTTGTTCATTGGTGAAAGCTTTTTCGCTTCCACTGTTAAAGACAGCTATTATTCCATAAGTCTCACCACCATCTTTATCCATTCGTGCGATCATTTTATCTGCAATTGCACTTTGTTCCGTTTCTGGAACTGAAATTTGTCCTTTTTCTTTAGCCAGTTGATCTAAACTAGGCATTGTCATTAACATGACAATCGTTACGATTATCCATAAAACAAAGGAGAGACTTCTCCAGCTTTTTAACTTTTTCATATGATATCACCTTTCTTCGACTTTGGAATGAATATTCATTCCGTATTAAATGCTAAAGAATCAAATGATTCTAATAGCATTCCATGAGCTTTCTTCAAGCTCTTTTAGCAAATCTTCTGTATACGTTAATTCTCCCGTCTCCATCATCTTAACTAACATGACAACAGGACCATAAACAGTAGCAATTAAAGCACAAGATGGTAATGAGCGAATAAACCCTTGCTCTTGTCCATTCTCTATTACACTTATAATAAAGCTTAGAAAATCATTAAACGTTTCTTTACTATGATCATCAAGATAATAACCACCCTCATGAGAATTGATAAAAAGAAATGCTTCAACATTATTTCTTGCAAAATCAAATAATCGATTAAAAATGTGGGTAAATTGTTCACGGATCGTTGAATGAAAAGGCAAATCAGATCGTATCGCTTCAGAAAACTGAAGAACACATTTTGTAAATAAAGAATTAACAAGAGCTTCTTTATTATCGAAATAACGATAAATTGTTCCTGCACCCACTTTTGCTTTATCCGCTATCATCGGTATCGTCGTTCCATCATAACCGCGTTCCGCAAATAATTGCATTGCTGCTTCAAATACATCTTCTTGTTTGTTTTTTGACATTCTTATCACCTCATTCATAGGAATGAATATTCATTCCGTATTTAATTGTAAAACTTCACCTGTTTCTAGTCAAGTAATAATGATACAAACTAACTTGTCGTTAGCCTTCCCCAAAGTATTCGTCGTTTATTCCTTCTCCCTCTCAAGGAACCTGTTAGCCACCCATGAAGCGCAAAAATCAGCGCTTCACCACAGAGAATGAAAATGGATACCCTTGTCTATACTGTTTCTACGGCTGGCGAAGAAGGTCGATACACTATGATGCCATAGAACCCATCCGTTAGTCTGACTCCAACGACCACGGTGCATCACAGACTGGCGCGCCCTATATGGGTAGCACTTATGGGAGTTTAATCCTTTTTGGTTGCACCAGCCTTGCCTTTATTCTAAAAAGAAGGAAGATGCTTTCATTTATCAATCCAACTCTATAATAATTACTCAGAGGTTCAGCCTTTTTTAAAAAGTGTTTTTACTGGGTTAATTTTATTATGCTCATTTTTAGGTTTTGGGCTTTTTTAATTTTCATGGGAGTTTAAGTATATTTCTTCACAAACTAAAAAAATAGAAAGTAACAAAGAGTCGTACTTTCATTTTAATTAACATTACTTATTTGATTTCCTCAGCCAACTCCAAAATAATTCCCTCTGGACCACGAACGTAGCATAATTTATAACTTTCTTCATATTGCTGTATCTCACTAAAGATTTCCGTACCCTTCTTTTTCAATTTGGCAACAACAGCTTCAATATCTTCAACAGTAAATGCAATATGTCGGATACCCAGTGTATTTGCAAAGGTTTGCTGAATATCTTTTTCATCTGACGGCGTATAAAATTTGATTAGCTCTATCCATGTCTGACCGTCTGGCATTCCCAATCCTACACACGCTACTTTAACGTCATTAAGCCCAACTGCATATCCCATCAACTCTCCTTCCATTTCCCATTCCCCTTTCACCTCAAGTCCAAAATCAAGAAAAAACTCTTTAGCGGCAGAGAGATCATTTACGATTACACCCACATGATCTATTCTTTGGATCTTCAAATTTCATACCTCCTATGTTCCTGTTATTTTGCACTATCCTGTTTCAAATTCTAGTATTAACAAAGGGACGATTAATATAATAATAAGATACCAGCATTGCCAGTGAAGAAAAGAATCATTTCACTAATTTTGTATTAAATTATTTTAAAACTCCTTCCTCATTTCCCTAACGGTGTCAATTGGGGATAATTATTCATATACTTCCACCTATTTTTTCTCAATGTTTCCCTTTGATTATTGAACAATACTGCCCTTTAGTTTAAGTACATTTGTTCACAAACTTCCTATATCATTCAATTATTTCTATAAATTCAGTTTACACTGAACTACTTAATTAAGTTAGTCCTTTTACAACGAAACACCCCGTTAGATAAAAAATCCAAAGGGGTAAAACGGTATAACTTTGTTTTAAACAGTACATCTTTTTTACAAACGGTACGACTTTATTTCAAATCCACAAAATCCGCACTTTCCTGACGCTACCCCCTAAACAGAAAAAAAAGGTTCAAAATTATTATTTCTTTATTATTCATTTTTATTATCATTACAGTAGTCTATATGTTTATGCTATCCAAGAGCTATCATACGGGTGTAGAAGTTCCACTAAATGAAATCGAAATTTCTGATATCACACTTTCAAGCGTTAGCGAAAATGATGCGGATACTAGAATCACTTTTCGGGCAAAATCAGAAAACTCATTCTATCGTATAGAACCTGATAGCTCCCTAGTTTATGTGGAAGATAAATCAATTTATTTAATTCTAAATACAGTATTTGATCCTTTCTCAATTGTAGCCAACAAAGAAATATCAGAAAGTAACTCTATCATGGCTCCAGACTCATTTTCAGAGAAGACAAAAGTTTATTTGATAGAAAGTGTCGGAGAAGGAAACATAAAATTAGTAGGTACCATAGGAAAACTTACGAAGTAAATATAAAAAACTGGCGTTATGTTAACCTGTTGTGTATGGCGTATACAAGCCCGTTCAGCGAATGAATCTCATGGAGCTATTCCAAATTATTGTTTAACTAACCTGACCCGTTAGCCATCCATGCAGCACGAAATCAGTGCTGCACCACAGAGAATGAAAATGGTTAGGATGTGTCAATACTGATACTGACCTTAATCCAGTCAACCCTAATCCATAGACTTATTAATTATCGCTCTCCTATTTTTAAGTTGTCTTCAATAAATTCTCTGAACACGTTTTTAGTTTCTTCCAATGTTACTAATTCCCCGATAACCTTACTTCCAGGGATGTTTTTTGAAAGTGATATACCTAAAAGATACCTTTGACACTTCCATATAGGAACTTCAAGACTTTCTTAACTGAACTAAAGCCCCCGTTAATTTAAGTAGAATTTTTCACAATATAATCCAATAGCGACAGAGGGGATCGAACCCCCGACCTTACGGGTATGAACCGTACGCTCTAGCCAGCTGAGCTACACCGCCAAAACATCTAAAGAATAATAGAAAATTATTCTTTAGAAAATACAGATTACAGCACCAAAGCAATTTCAATCTATCACATACAGCCGATTTTCTGTTAAGGAATCGACTGTATGTATTATGCTTTTACTTCCAATTTGCTCATCATGTTCATCATAGATGTCATCATTTCATCGCATTCTTGCATTTTAGACATCATTTGATTCATATCCATATCCATGTTCATATCACACATTTGTTCCATCATCATTTTCATGCAATTCATTTCACACATCATTTTTTCCATACACGCCATCATCATCATGTTTATACACACTTTTTCCATTTCCAATTCCTCCTATTGATAAGTAAATGTATTTTGAATAAAAAGAAAAATGAAAGAAGCGCATAAAAATCCCCTCATACTTAAGGTCCTTTTAGCGCTTCTTGTTGTCAAGTCAGCTTTTCTTATTTTATCCAAAATTAACTATATATTAAAAATTTTAAGAAATGTAGGAGTTTTTTTATTCTTAACATTTACTCTGTATTAATTTACCAAACATTTACCTTTAATTAACATTCAGATAGATGGTATGTTCATAGGCAATTCCTTTGATTATTACTTGAACTATACTGCTCCTTTAGTTCAAGTACAAACCTTCACAATCTTTAAGATGTTATTCAACAATCCTCCCCTTTATTTGAACATAATGATTGGCTTTTTTAACACCTTTATTGTCATACTAATTTATTTGCATACATTTCGCATACAAACTTGAAATTTGCATACAAATAGCATACAATAGATTTAGCTTTAATATGAAAATAAATGAAACTAAGGAGGAATCTACTAAACTATGGCTAGATTCGTATCAATTGATATTGGAAATGATGCTGTTAAGGGCTTTTTAGGAGATCTTACTAACCGGATATACATACCCAACGTAATAGCGAATGTGCAAAATCGTGAAATTGTTGAAATGGAAAAAAATTCGTTACATGCCTTACATGTAGAAATTACATCCTCTGCTTTAAAAAGTAAAAATGGTAGTTTTGCAGTCGGAAAACTGGCATCTAAATACCCGAATAATGACGAATTGACTCCCGACCAGGATAAAGCCGACAGTGATCAGCCAGTTATTATGTTATTAACAACCCTTGCTTATGACGCGGTAGAGCAATTTCCCGAAGAAGATGGTGTAATAGAAGCAACTTATTATTTATCTACGGGATTGCCCTTAGATGAAACTAAACAAGGCAAAGCAAAAGATTTCAGGAAAAAGCTAAAAAACTCGCAGCATGAAGTGAAATTTTTAAAAACACCTTCTCTAGAAGGAAAAATTGTACGGATAAAGTTTGAACAAGTACTCGTAAATACAGAGGGATTTGCCGCATTTGTAGATTTAACGACAAATAATGACGGTTCCACTAAAAACGAAGAGCTTTTAGGGAAGACGATACTAATCAACGATATAGGCGGTCTTTCAACGGACTCCGCGATTATTACGGATGAAGCTGAAGTAGACAATGAATATAGCAATGGTATAAAAAGAGGTGTATCTACGTATTTAGATACCATAATTCGGAAGGTATATTCTAAATATAAATACTCCATTAAGAGTAGACGGACTCTTGTTGAGATCATCACGAACGAACAACCTGAAGAACAATATCATATCTGGGTTAATGGAACTCGAGTCTCTATTAAAGATATCATTGATGAAGAATTATCTGTTTTAGCAAAAGAAGAATATAAGTTAATCAAAGATATGTGGCGTAATGTACCAGATATTCGACTTGCTTATCAAACCGGCGGTGGCTCCCTAGTATTAAAGCCTTACCTGACTAAATTAAATCAAGCAGATAAAAACTACCCTCTTCGATTCGTATCTGAAGATGATAGTGTATGGATGATTGCTCGTGCTTATTTCAAAATTCTACTTATGTATGCAAACAGCAAAGGGATTACAACACAAAATACCACGTTAACAAAAGCGTGAACTGAAAATGGAACAATTTGAGCCTGGAAAATCTCTTTCGTTTCGATTACCGTCTGACACCCCTTCACATGTACTTAATTACTTAACAGAAAACAAGAAAAAAGCTGGTAGAAAATTCAGTAGCAATATAGCTTCAATTTTTATTGATGCTGTTTCACATAAAGCTTTAAGTACTTCAAATGGTAATCAAATGAACGTCCCCCTTCCTAAAGGGCTAACATCTGAAGAATTGGATTGGTTAAATCATCCGCATACAAAAGCATTAATTAGCCAGCTCCTATATCAAGTAGTTAAAAAACCTTATTCACCCTTTGATTTAAATCAACAACCTGAAAAAAATGAGGAAGAAAATCCCTCTTCCTTTAAAGCGAATGCAGCCATTCAAAATTTCGCTCAAAAAGCATTCTTGGATTTTGATGACGACGACGATTAACCCCCTTCTATTCACAGGGGGTTTTTCATTAAACAAAAATTGTCATATTTTGATGTAGATAATATAAATAACAGCTTAAATACCGTATTAATCAAGGATACATGTAGACCACACACTATACAAACCTTACTTTTTCATTAATAATGTATTCCACATGTAGCTAGTCGTCTACATGTGGAATCGTATAAACACTTATTTTCATTACTGACGATGACAAGGTTTAAACTGCTTATTATACATACACTATTTTTCGCTAAACTAAAACAGTAGTTATAATTTGATTAATGTATTATGAATAGCAGTTCAAATATCGTATAAATTCAAGTGTACATATAGACTACACACTACACATCCTTTACATATCCCTTAAAAACGTAGACCATTTGTGGCCAATGGTCTACATGTGGAACCTTATAAAAACTCATTTTCATTACTGCCGATGACAAGGTTTACAAGTAGTTACATAGAACGTTTCCATGAACACAAATAGTAAGTCATAACTGGATGCAGGATACTAAGGATAGCAAACCAAATACCTTATTAATCAGGGATACATATAGACCACACGCTACATATACTTTACATTCCCCAAAAAAATGTAGACCATTTGTGACCGATGGTCTACATGTAGAACCTAATATATGCTCATTTTCATTATTGACTCCTTACAAGATTCTCCACATTTTCATAGGGAGGTTTTCTATAGACAAAAATAGTCATAATTTGATGCAGGTTATTATGAATAGAAAGTCAAATACCTTATTAATCAGGGATACATATAAACCATATATTCATAACTAATGATGAATAGAAAGCTTTCAATATTTTATTTTATTTTAACTATCTATTATAATGTTTAATGTTATTGTGTGCCACAAGTGGTATATGGTCTACTTATAGACTAACAACTGGTCCATAAAGACCAGTAAAACAAACAGCTTCATAACTTTTTGTATGTCATCCAAATAAAAGCTCATTGCACATAAAATTTAAAAAGGAGGTAAAAAAATTGAATGAACCTAAGTATTGGAAAATCAGCGATTTTGTAGAAGAATTAAGAAAAAATCTAGATATCTCAAACATACATATTAATACAGTTGATGGCTGGTTTAAACGGCTAGAAAAAGATCGTATCCATTATATCAACCGTACTGTAGAAACAAATGAAAAAATTTATGACGAATTAGACTTAAAAATTGCCGTTTTTATAAAGAAAAAAAGAGAAGAAAAGTGGGCCCTCGTGGCCATTTCTAGAGAGCTGACCAACTTTACCAGTTTAAGACCATTTCCTCCCAAAGAGGACAAACCAGCACCATATGTGGACAACATAGAGGCCCTAAAGAACCAAATTACTGCAGAAGTCCAAAAAACATTTGCAGAACTTGCTGCGACGCAAATGGAAGAACTTAAAAATCAATATAATCAATTACTAACCACTTTACCGAAACAACAATCCCCAGAAGAACAAAGAACAAAACGATTTGAAGAGTTAATGTTACAAAAAAAAATAGAACGCAAGCTAGAAGAAGATGCAGAAAAAACCTGGTCGGAACTGCCTGAAACAGAACGTCTGAAAAAGGTAGGATTCTTTAGAAAAGAAGTAGATTTAGACAAAAAAAGCGCGTTTATACGCAACTATAAAAATGACCATTTTGAAAGTTATTTAAAATCCGAAATGGGATTAGAGATATAATATATTTCGACTTATTGATCGTTTATACGCAATTTTTAAGAGTAAACAGAATGGTCACTTAGAAACTCTCCCTTGAAGCATAAAGGTTCTTGGGGGAGTTAGTTGATTCTGTTACTTTTCATATTGTCTAGTTCCTTATATATTCTAGCGAGATTCATTCTAAAATAAACATAACGAATATATTTTTAATCATTATTACCTTCGAATTTACCTCTATGTAATCTACAGCTCCCTACAAAATAGCTTCTCCAAAACACTATCGTATCAGCATTCATAGGGGTGAAAGATAAAGACTTATCAACTTATTTCACGTACTACAAAGTGTTAAGTCTCAGAAAGAGAAACAGAGTAAATGATCGATTATGGTACTGTTCTTACTCAACAAACAGGGCAGTTTCATTGAGGATATATCTAATATTAGTCCTAAAGGAATTCAATGCTATAATCCCTATATCGGTATTGGGAATGAGATGAGTTTATATGATACAGTTTATTATAAGACATCATAAATGCATGTAAATGATTTGAGAGCCATTGTATTCCAATACTTCTCACATCGAAGTTAAGATAACCGCATCTTCCTGAAGTTCCCCCCCTATGTACGTTAAACCCTTTCACTACAATAAAATCAACAGTTCTTTTCTTTTTCTATTCGTTCTAAGACTTTCCCCATCCTGCGGTTTATAGCACTTCCAAAGAATCTTAATACCTTTCATCTATTTTTTCATAATTAGGCTTTTTTCCGCCTATCATGAGCTTTTGGTTAGATATTAAATGGAATTATATACCATTATATTCTATGTATGATTCAGGATCTCTTCTATGTGATTCCAGTTTTCTATGAGGGCTTTTTTTACTAACCCTAATTTTCTTATTCGTATTTCATGAAGTATGTATTCGCAATCGCTAAAGTTAACAAAGAAAAGAAGGCTACATACTCAACCAACAAAAAAGCATACCTCCATGCCTGATTTTAAACAGGAGTCTTGCCTCGTATTATTTACATACTCCAGAAGTCGTCATAATCCACCTTATATCCGGCTTTTTTCAATGCTTTAATAATCTTTGAGGCGTTCTTCATAGACGGTTTATTTTCATCTGACTGCGTTATTCTGCTAATACTATTCCTGTTTACCCCACTGACTTCGCTAAGCTCTTGCTGTGTAATTCCATTTTTATCGAGAAACTTACCGAACGCAGACCTTTTTTTACCTAACCCAAACATACGGATCAACCTCCTGATTTATTGTATGTCCACCATTCTTGACAAATATTTTGGTCTTTATTCACATTAATGTGATTTTCGCCAACAAAGTGTGAAACATGTACAAGCAGTCTCCATAAGCTTTATCAAGGCAGCTAATTTGGTAGTTAGCAACTTCTAGCCAAAGTAATTACCAAAGTAATTACCAAAGTATCTACCTTGCTACCCTTACCAAAGTAATGAACCAATCCGGATTGATATAGAAGGAAAAACGAAAGTGTTTAGAATGAGCCGAAAGGCGAATGGATGGGAGGAGAGCATGAGAGGGGGAAAAGAAAAATTTTGCCCCGCCATAGTTAGCGCTTGAAAAGGGAAATTTCACTCTTCAAATCTGAGGAGTCAACCGGCGTAAAATTGCGCTGGTTAAATCTCCACAAAATTGAGGGGATCTAAGGAGGATACATCATGTTACTTAATCTGCCTTTTATATCGAGTAAGACAGAAACCATTGATTTTAAAGCATTCATGAAAAAAGAACATAACAACGTTGCCACAACTGGCAACAACTCACCTATTCTGTTCTCATTTATTCCGCTGCATCCTGCAGCATTGATTGACCCGGTATTTATCGGAATCGGCGCTGCTGTTCTCCTGATTGCGTTAATAGAAAAAGCGGTAGCTGATACGGGAAACATTTCAATAGCAGCCTTTATCTCTGCTTTCCTTCGTATCACTTTTCCTGTAGCTGGCATGGTGGCGTTATGGTACCTGGTCAATGATTTAAAATTCCTGTTCTGGTAGGTCTGGTACACGATGTACCAGAGTTAAAAACAGAAGTTCATCCTGAACCAGCGTCTTAAACTAAATCATTTGAGGTGAGCATATGAAAATGTGGTTAGCGAAACAAAGAGCAAAAGCAGAGCTTGTGAAAGCATTTAGGATTGGGGAAATAGGTAACCGGTATTCTTACGGGTCCAACTCTGGTCTTGTTTATCCAAAGATTCTTTCCGTGAATATCAGTCGGAAGGAAAAGTCGCTGACGTATGTATTTTCGATTCCTACAGGCATGGATCCAAAGGAAATTAAGAAGAAGGAATATTGTTTCATGCAAGTATTTGGGGAAAAGATCGAGATTAAAGGAGACACCAAGGTTTTTACGCTCAAAGTGTACGTAGGAAACGGTTCAAGTCTTATCCGTTATGACGCTGATTTGTTCCGAGAACAAGCGAATAAAATGCGTTTACCTATCGTCTGTGGCACTGATATGAACGGAGCTAACGTGCTATATGACATGGTGGATCACCCTCATTTGCTCATAGCAGGCGAAACAGGATCAGGTAAATCCACTCAACTGCGCTCAATTTTGAGCTCGTTAATCCAATTTAAAAATCCAGACCGCCTGCAGTTGTACTTATGTGATCTAAAGCGTTCTGAATTTCATATATTCCGCAGGGTGAAACATGTTCAATCCGTTCTTGTAAGCCCTGTCGATATGGCAGCAATGTTGGCTCACCTCAACGATGAATTAAAGAAACGTGGCGATTTATTAGATGCTCATGAACTTTCACACATCGATGACTTACCGGATTCACCGCCTTATATTATCCTTTGTATCGATGAAGTATCTTTGCTACGTAAAGAGAAAGCAATCATGGCTATCGTGGAGGACATAAGCTCCCTTGGAAGAGCATTAGGCATCTACTTAATACTTTCTATGCAGAGACCCGACGCAAAACTCTTAGAGGGTGCTTTAAAGAACAATTTAACCGTTAGAATGGGGTTTAAGTGTACCGATCTGATTAACGCGAGAATTATCGGTACACCGGGAAGTGAAAAATTGAAGGAAAACGGAAGAATGTTGCTAAAGTTGCAAGGGCAAGACGGATTAAAGGAGATACAGGCTCCATACTTAGCCTTAGACGAGGCGAAAAGTATTTTAGAGAGTCATAAGTCACCTTTTACTAATAAACCGTTTAAAGATCCTCTTAAGCCTTCTGACGACGGTTCGCAAATTACCGATGCCATATTTGAGGTGTTGGACTAATGAGAAAACGAGATTTGAATATTTTATCCGACCTGACGCGCTTTCGTTGCATGACAAGGGACGATATTATCGCTCTGCATTTCGAAGGTCTTCGGAACCCCATAACATGCTGTAATACGGTTCTGAAGAGGTTGCGAAGGGATGGCCATATAGAAGTAAATACGACCCAGCAACCATATATCTATTTCCCTTCACCCGCTCCTATAAAAAAAGAATCAGCAAAAATCCCACATTTTCTTAAAATCGTTGAGTTTTATAAATCACTGATGAAATTTGAACTATCCTCACAATTCATAGTCGAACCTAAATACGGAAAAGGTTACATGGAACCAGATGCTTTTATGATCTGGAAACGTGCGCCATTCTTCGTGGAGATCCAGCGATCAGTCTATTCCGAAAAGGTCATGAATGAGAAATTTATGCGCTATGCCTCTTATTACTTGAGCAACGAATGGCAACAAGAATCATGGCAACCGACAGAAAAAAAGATTTTCCCTAAGATCATACTGATTACAGATACCCGATATAATTTACCGCGTCATTCTGGGGTCCAGTTCTTTCAAGTGCAGGATATAAAACAGTTTTTAGTGTTTGCTGCTAAAACAAGAGAGCAAAAAGCAGATTCGAAAAATAAAAACGAAATCAAGATAAATATAGGGTAACGGGGCAGGGGGGAGGTCAATATCGCCTCCATCTTTAGTTTAATAAAAAAACAAACCTATAGACTTTTATGTTTATTTAATAGTTCTTTATTCTGACTAATGATGATTTTATTTTTCAATATCATTTCTTTTTTCTATGCTATACATTAATTTAGTGAATGAGCTTTTCTTCACTAAAAATATAGTTAAAAGTCCTATATCATCATATAAACATGCTTATATTTGTGTCATTTCATTATTTTAAACATACAATTAATTAGCCCATGTAGTACCTCCTTTAGAAAAAGGAGATGTTTATATATGTCAGGTTTTGTTGATGGCGGTTGTGGCGGAGGATTCGGCGGCGGCTTTGCCTTGATTATCGTATTGTTTATCCTCTTAATCATTATTGCCTGTAGTTGCGGCGGCGGAGGATTCTTTTAAGAAGTAAGGACGACCGGTATGGTCGTCCTTCTTTAAATTTAAGATGGTTAATGTAATCTTTACATTTTTGCAGACCACCAAAAGGGGTCTTCTTCTTGAACTGTTGTCACCATTATTCCTATAAGCTAGTTTTAAAAACTCCTCTTATTTTATTAAGAAGAGTTTACATAATCACGCTTATAGGCAATGAAAAAAGGATCTGCTAATAAAAAAGAAAAAAATCCTATATTAAATGACAATACAGGATTTTTGATCAACTTTTTGTGTATTATCAATCTTTAATTTTTGATGAATCGTGATGAGCTTGTCTAATTTTTGACTGTAACAAAGGGTGTCATGGCTATTTAAGCCAGTTTCTTCTGCAATCTGGATCAAAACTTTTCTCATCTGATTGATCCTTCCATCTAATTCATCGACCTCTGTATACATCATCCATACGCCCCTGGTCATTCTTTTTTTATTTGTTTAGTGCATTAACTACTTTGCACATAAGCAATATTATGCAAAAAATTATACATAATTGGAATACACCTGACAAAAGTTCTTATAAAATGACAATAGAATTTTTGATCTACACTCATAGATGGTTCACCCTCATTTCACTCAAACTCATATATGTATGATTCCATGTGAAATACGTATGACCTTCAAGGAAGTGAACATAAAGTCGATTTTAGGAAGTGATCATACTAAAAACCCCTTTGAGCACCAAGGGGTTTAACGTCTTTTTTTATTGTTTATACATCAACGTTTTCAGCTTCTGAAGAAACCTCTCAACTGCATAAAAAAGTATGATTTTCGTTAGAATCATACTTTCAAAAGGCCTTCATCTGGCAGCATTTTTATGGCGCTAAAGCACCCCTTTGGCCTAGTGACAGGGTGGCTGTTATAGACCATAAAGTAGTTTGTTACAGAAATACCAAAGAAGCAATTTGCAGATCGATTAACTCATGATGGTTACCAACAACCATTGTTTTTGTAACTACTTTGTCCATTTAGCAGTTGAATGATGGCCGTTGGATTCTATAATTTCCAAAAGATCTGTCCAAAAGTATTATCAAATACTTTTACCACAACTTTAGAGTGCTCTTGGCTACTTTGCTTTGCGGTCTACAGCAAGAACCCTGTCATCATGCCTAATAGTGCCAATCATTAGGGTTCATACTAAAGAGAAAAAAAAACTGAGGTGGTTTTTATGTATGATACATAGATTTATAATCCTTTCATCCATCCTGTTTTTTTTCCTGTTGTAGTGATTGGTGGAACAATAATAATGTCAGTTATCTTTATTTCTTTTGTAAGTAGACCAACAAACAGTTAGTAAAGAAATCCCCCTTCTATCAGCTGCTTGTTTTATCAATTCTATTTCATGATACATCGCTTCAGATAAGATCCCTTTTTTTATATTCATATTTATTTCGTAATAAAATTCAACTAATAAATCGATTGGAAGCTTATCGTATAGTGTATGACCTTGCAATATTGCTGACCCCTTTCATCTATTTTTTGAAAATTATATCAACGGGACATTTGTATTGCTACTCAACTAATGTAGGTACCATGTGAGGTTTAACTCAATATAGAAAAGTACCCGTGTCACAATTTAAGAAAAGTTACTCTGACTATGCTATATACTCCGTTTTATCTATATTCGTGAATTATATATTCGTTTTTAGTTTACATAAAATTAATTTTCTGGAACTTATCAAAAAAGCCACCCCCATGCGTATCAGGGGTTTGGCTTTTAGTCGTTTTTTATCATTTATTCAGGATTTTATACATTGTTGTTGAATCAACATTTTCAGCTTCTGAAGAGCCTGGTAGCTGCATAAAAAAGGGGTGTTTTACGCAAATTCTTCTTTCACGAAGCACCCGTTAGCCATCCATGCAGCGCAAAACCGGCGCTGCACCACAGAGAATGAATATGGGGTTCAGGGTCAATAATGTTTAATGGCTGGCGGAGATAGTCGTTGAACTATGGTGCCTTTGAGCCCATCCGTTAGTCTGACTCCGACGACCACGGTGTACCACCGACTGTCGCGCCCTTTATGGGTAGCACTCATGGAAGTTCATTAGTCTTAGTAAATTTTGATTTTTATATCTTTATTGTTTTTTTAGTTGTATCTCAATTCTTTTTGCCAAGTCAGATGATACCTTATTTAAATACTCCATAACTTTCTTTCTAATATCATCGGATATGACTATCAAGTCGCTAGCTAAATTTTCTACAAGATGTTCTTTTTCTATAGGAGTTAACTCCATATAGAATTCACCAGCCTGCACAAAATCATCATGCTTTGTTATAGAAGTTCTTTCTAGTTTCCCTTCAACATATCTTCCCTCACCACTTGTAATTTGGTTAGTCGCTGTCCAGTCTTGCTGTTGATTGACTGGTACTTTACGAAATTCAGGCCCAATTCTTCTTCTTTGAGAATCATTATAAATATTGGCTCGGCCCTGCAGTATTTTATCATCAGATAATTCTGCACCGTCAAGTAAATTTGAAGGGGAGAAGGCAACCTTTTCTACTTGTTCCATATAATTATCAGGATTTTTACTTAATACCATTTTCCCTACTGGTATAAGAGGATATTCTTTCTCATCCCATACTTTTGTATCGTCTAAAGGATCATAAGAAAGATGTGCTTCATCTGCTGGATCCATGAGCTGAACGTATAAGCCATATTCCACTGATTCACCACCCACAATAGCATCGAATAGATCTTTACCAGCATAATCAGGGTTTTCAACGGCTAGTCTATTTGCTTCCTCGCGACCAATGTATTGTACACCTTCAAATGGATACCAATGGTATTTAACATACTTTCTAATACCATGAGCATTTCTCCAAATATATGTATTCACACTATGTCCTGGAATGTGACGAAGACTTTTTACTGTACCTGCGTCAGAGTAGAGACGTACAACAAAATGAATAGATTCGGGTGCTCTTGCTACAAAGCTCCAAAATCTATCAGGGTCAATTAAGTTATTTTTGGGTGAAGGTAATAATGCTCTAATAGATTCTGGGAAACGTATCGCATCACGAACAGAAAAAACAGGGATATGATTACATAAAAGGTCAAAAACACCTTCTTCTGTATAAAATTTTGTAGCGAAACCACGTACATTTCTGGAAGTATCAGGTGTTCCTTTCGTACCGGCAGCTAATGAAAAGCGAACCATAACAGGTACCTTATGATCAGGATTTTGTAAAAAGTTCAGTTTTGTGTATTCGGACATCGAATATATCGTTTGAAAATAACCAAATGCACCAAATCCTTTCACATGAACCGGTCTTTCTAATATTTTTTCATGAATAAACTCTTGTAAGGACTCGTGGAGTACAATATCTTGTTCCAGTACAGGTCCTTTAGAGCCGATTGTCTGTGAATGAAGTTTAGCTGACTCATCATTAGTCCATTTGGAGAGGTCTCTAGATAACTTTTTTCTTTTATTATAGTCTTCTTCTGATAAAGCTTGCTTTTGTTTAGATTCTTTTTCATTCATTATCATGGCCTCCAAAATTCATTTTCCATCAATCATGACTAGATATGATTTTTAAGCCTCGAATATGTATCTTCTACCTTTATTTAGAAATATAGTTTTTTAAAGTTATCAACTTATTTCAGGACAAACTCCTTAAATATAGTAATAGTTCGTCTTATTAAAGTAAAATCCTTATTCAACTAAACTGCACCGTTAGTTGAATAAGGGGATCTTAATGTATGATTTTGTATATTATCGTACATTGAAAATATTTAAGAGTATGTTTACATTAAATTTCACAATAAATTGTTACTTTCATAAAATGACTATGTTTAAATAATTACTTTATAAAGGAGACAAACAATAAATGATGCCATATTCCAGCATGTCTTCTCCAATGTATTCGGGACAGCAAATGATGCCTAGAGACATGCAAATGGTACCTCATCCTATTCTTCTTGTTGCAAGACAAACTGCTCCTAATCAAATTGAAATGGTTTATGACCAGCCTACTGATTTGGAATCTGCTACAAATGTTAGAAATTACTGGATTAGAAATAATTTAGATAGACCCTCAGACATTGCTACTGTTGCAAGGGATGACATGATGCTCCTTCCAACGAATAGTCTTACATCTAATATGGCAATGATTACGCCTGTTGATAATTCAAGAACAAGGTTCATTATTACTTTTAACATGAATGCTACACCTGGGGTTCAATACACGGTGTTGCCTTGCTTTGTTAATTTACGAGGTAAAAAAGGTTTTGGTGGAGAAAATTGGGGTCCAGAAAGTAGCAACACTTTTACAGCTCAATAAACAGAGGACTTATAATCAATTGCACCCGTAGAATAAGGATAGCAGCATCATTTCATGCATCATATGAATGAGCTTATCTTCACTCAAAAGAGGTGATTACCTATTAAATAAAAAGTCCTGCATCATATAAAAATGCGTATATTTGTGACATTTCATTATCTTCAACATACTATGAATTAGCCCATGCAAGTAGTAAGTGCCTCCTTTAATACAAAAGGAGATGTTTGTATATGTCAGGTTGTGTAGATGGCGGTATTGGTTTCGGTGGCGGTTTTGCCTTTATAGTGGTTTTGTTTATCCTCTTAATCATTGTTGGCTGTAGTTGTGGCGGTGGATTCGGCGGCGGCGGTGGCTATGGTTACGGAGGCGGTTACGGAGGCGGTTACGGAGGCTTCTGCTAATAAATAAGTAACAAAAAGGACGACCGTCATAGGCCGTCCTTCTTTAAATTATAGATGGTTATTAAAGCCACTCCTTAGTTGAAGAAGGTTTTTTTGAATGTATGATTTTAGATAAAATCATACATTCGGAAAAAATACTCAAAAACGCCCTTGTTCCACTAACATGGCAGGAGGAGAAGTTGATCCGGCATTATCAAGGCTGTTTCAGCGTGGTTTTATTGCCGTTGCGGAGTCTATTTCCGGATCTAGTTAAATACCCAAGAATTCACACGAAGTCTAACATATTATTTATTATTGTGTTTAAAAAATAGAGGAGGAATTATATTGTACACAGAATTACAATACCAATGGAATCAACCTCAACAAATAGAAAATGATGAAAGAATTATATTTGGAGGATTCGGCCCTGGCATGGGATTTGGTAGACCTGGCATGGGATTCGGCCCTGGCATGGGATTTGGTAGACCTGGTATGGGATTTGGCCCTGGTATGGGATTCGGCCCCGGCATGGGATTTGGCCCTGGCATGGGATTCGGTCCTGGCATGGGATTCGGCCCTGGCATGGGATTTGGCCCTGGCATGGGATTCGGCCCCGGCATGGGATTCGGCCCCGGCATGGGATTCGGCCCCGGCATGGGATTCGGCCCCGGCATGGGATTCGGCCCCGGCATGGGATTCGGCCCCGGCATGGGATTCGGCCCCGGCATGGGATTTTGAGGATCTGGTTACCCTGGCATGGGTATTGAGAAAGTCAGTTAACATTAAAATTAACGA
Organism: Peribacillus sp. JNUCC 23; assembly: GCF_053653995.1. The sequence continues at coordinate 76,273 of NZ_JBSJXW010000002.1, read as the reverse complement.
ATTATATCTAGATGATGCTGTCCAAAAGAAAACTTTTGGACAGCATTTTTGCTTTAGTTTTTTTATCTAGCTTAATAAGCTGAGATTAAAAAACTCCTCTTAGTTTATTTCAAGAAGAGTTTACATAATGCGATATTATCGGAATCAGGATCCCCCACCGGAGCTTTTTTAGTTGAAATCAAAATTAAATTTTTCTTCCCAAATACACATGAATGTTTCATGCTCAAGCAACATTAGTACCAATATATAGTTAGTATACTGAGTTTTAAATAACTGGGCCCTCTTGATAAACTATCCATATCATACGTTGATTGTACGATATTGGAGGAAAATCACGAAAGAAAAGAACGTGCAGCTGTTGCGAACGGCCAAAAAAATCGAAGATATGAAATGGGCGCTACGGCGATATGGTTCCGAACGGGACTATTTTTTGTTTGTCTTTGGGATTAGTACCGGTCTTCGAGTCAACGATATGGTTCCGTTGACCGTTGGGGATGTACGAGGAACAACGCATGTGGTAATTCGAGAGAAAAAAACGAATAAAACAAAGCGATTTATGTTGCCGGTGAAGCTGAGGGAAGAAATTGAAGATTATACAGCTCATATGAGCGACGGAGAGTACCTGTTTGCAAGTCGGAAGAATGGACCCAATTACCCCCACACAAGCTTATAGAGCGCTTGTGAAGGCCGGAGAAGTGATCGGGAGGGATGACATCGGTACGCATACGATGCGCAAGACCTTCGGATATGCGTATTATCGGAGAACAAAAGACCTGGCGTTCCTACAAAATATTTTAACCATTCCGCCCCGTCGATCACCAAACGATATATCGGGATTACGCAAGACGAAATCGACGAAACACTAAAGGATTTCTCTTTATAAGGGGTATCGTCAGGAACATGCGTAAGTTTCTCAGCATAAAAGTCTAGACTTATCTCTTCATTCCATAGATAAGTCTGTTTTTTTACTAAAGCACCCGTTAGTTGAAGAAGAAAAGTGAAGCTTATTCCACAATCGCGCCCGTTTAAGGTAAAACAAAAGATTATAAAAATACATACTGTTGGTTGCTTCAAATAGGAATTGAGAATAAATCAAAGCATTGTTCATCTTATGAAAGAGATTAGTAATTAGGCTTAGAGACACTTTCTTCAACTAACGATGCACATCGTTTCATTTTGTTTTCAATGTTTAAACTTCAAACTGTTTAAAATGATGGTCAAGGTGCTTGTATATTCCTTTACCCCATTGCTCAGAAGTGAGTTTCCCAAAAAAAGGATGCGGATGAGTTGTGCACTTCTCTGGTCCGTTATTTTGAAATGTGATAATTTTTTGTTTAAGCTTTTCTTTTTCTGTTTCAAATTCTCTATCATCTGCAATCAAAATGGTTGGAATAGTAGACATATTATGGGGCAATGTCTTGTCATTATAAATGATTTGTTTTGCAAACCTCCCTACTATTATTCCTAACCAACTCCTTGGTGGAAAAGAATTTCCCATTGCAATGTCTTGGAAAGATGAACAATGCGCTAGCATTTGAGCAACATCCATTTTTCCCCATTTCGGTTGTGAATTTGGACTCAATTTGTCAATACGCTTTAAAACTTCTGCTGTATGCATATGATTAAAAATATTTTTCATTAGTGCATTCCCCTTTAATTATAATGAGTCAACCTTCTTAACTTATTTGGCTTGATAGTTGAACACAAGTTAAACAACACTGTTCAACTAACCTGCTTCGTTAGTTGAATAAGATAATAAGTAAGAACCTTTCCAATCAGGAACGCTCTCACAGTGGGTAACCTATAGTAAACCTTTTGACGTTAAAACGGTTCGTACAATTTCATTCATCAAATCAGACTTGTTGCCATGCTTTACATGATCCAAAAAGTGAATGATATCAGTGTCCAAATAAAAGCCCCTGTATACTCACTGATCGCTAGCACTATCATTCTGTAACAATAGCTTATCTATAGCATCTAACTAGCTAGTAACAAGCTTTCAACTTGCTCGTTGCTAACTTTTACTTTGCTATTACTTTCGCTAGGATTAGACTTTCTAGGGCTAGATTTCTGCTGGCTAGTTGCTACAAAATCATAAATACTTTTTTCTAAAATGCTTTCGTCACCGTCATAAAACCATCCTTTGACACCGTTCTGACAATAGCAGCCCGATGCTTTTAGGGCTTCTGTAGCTTTACCTTACCTATGGTCAAACGATCTTTCGCAATAGTCGCAAGTGGTATAGTTTGAGTTAGTTCTAACACTTCCTTAATCTTCATATAAAACACCTCCAAAACCTAATTATACAAGTGATGAAGCTTCTGCTACTAGGGGCAAATGCTAATGCAATATATGAAAGGGTCCTAAGAAACGAACTAAAAGAAATAAAACATGTTTTTGTATGGCAAGTATTCTATTAATTGCGTTGTATACCAAGGGTTAAGAGGCCTACGTATTCAAGTTTTATGCAATATGTATTCGGATTAAACCCAAGCGTGACAACGCTTTAAGAGTGACTGTGGTAAACTCTCTTAATCCTGCACGTTGTTCACGTACCTCCCAAAAGGTATTTTTGGGTTGGATTGTGAGGAATAAATTTTTTGAATCTAAATCACTTTCACTCCATTCCTAAATCCCTTTTTAAATGATTTTTCAATGTCTCATAAGACTTGTATCAAAATGATTAGCGTTGTAAATCCGCATTTTCCTGACGATCCCCCTATAAAAACAGGCAGGGTGTCCATTGATGACACTCTGCCTGTTTTTATAGAGAAAAAATTAACCAATTATATAACGAGGTGTGATACAAAATTCACCTGCAGCTGGTAGAGTTGGTGTAGCTCCAGTTGCGAATGCACGAATAGTATCAAATCGTGAAATTGTAAACGAAAATGATCCTCCGGATGGAACGACTGTTTGTCTGACAATAGTACCTCCAGAACCTGTAATAGGATCTGCACCTTTTACAAATTGTACTGTAATAGGGAAATTTCCAACATTCTTGACATACCCAGATGAAAAAATTAATTCATTTGAGTTTGTAGCAAAAAGGGTTTCCGCACCTACTACATCATCACCGGCAACTGTGAAATTATTACAAATTTTATCTTGTACAAAATTTTTAGGCTCACAGCAACTAAAACCTCCGTCCCCCATGTTCCCCACAGAACTCTGACACAAAATAGATTCATCTCCATTCTATAATTTTTTGATATCCATTTATTACATGTGTTGAAACTCGATATGGTTTGGACTTTATCTGTATTTATATTGAATTTTTAACCTCCTAGTTATGAAGCCCAATTCGTTACCTTCTTAATATGTAAAAACATAAGATAATTAAAAAGAGGTCTTCACTGAAGGGAGGTACAAAAGAATACATGCAGTTAAATGAGAATCCAACCACGCATTGTCTAAAGGTCCCTAAAGTATTTGATCAGGTAAATAATTCTCTTGTTATCAAGTTAAAGAAAATTGTTCATCTGAAGAAAAAAAGATTCGATGATCTTATATGCTGTGATTTTTGTATACCTTGTGGAGAAGTGGGAAAGTCCACTCTATGGACAACATATGGGCTTAGCCAAATCGGAGGTTCAATTTGTATTAATTTTAAAAGAGGATGTGGAAGTTCATTAGCTGTGTTTGTTAATGGAGAAAAACAAGCAAATATAAACGAAGGAAGTTCATTTTCAGCTACCTTTACACACCTTGATTCAATCGAAGTTCAATGCAATGGAAAAAGTTCGCAGAATGATCACTGCTATGGAGATTTTAAATTAATGCTTCACTTTTATCAAAATGACAAATGTGATCTAAATTCAGTTAATGATATTAAGAGTACGATTTGTCACTTATCGGATTGTCACGGCAATCTAGTTTCTTTGAATGATGATTGCTTTATAACGTGTAAAGAATTGACGTGTCCAGAAGATAGAGTGACTGTTCCTGTTATAAATCAGCTAGGCAAAACTGTTTTTCTACAAAGAGTTGATCTCTTAAAACAAGGATTCATTTGCATTCAATTCATCAATCACAATGGGAAAACCTGTTTAAAATGTATTATTCCGTTTTATGAAGTGGATTCCGTAGTTTTATGTTCTCCTCAAGAAACAGAGATTAACTGTACCATAACCAATGTTGATTGTAAGGCACATGTTATTCCTTCGGTTTATAACAATATGCATTGTATAGAGGCTGTTATTATTCTTTCTATTTGTCAAAGTATATCTTCCGTTGCCGATGTGTTCATTGAGCTTAATGGTACTATTTGTAGACCACGTAGAGATTTAAATGATGAAGATCTTAAACATGTGCGGTATCAGTGAAAACCTTTAAGGTAAGCATTGTTTCTGTCGCTTTTAAATAAAGTCACGGTGTTTATAAAAAGTTGCGATGTTTTGCCCCCTATGGATTTGTTTATCTAAAGGGGTAATTTAATGGGTTTCTTATGTTTAGTACCACAGTTGTCACATTCAATTGGTTCAAATGCCTACCAAAACGATTGATGGATTTTACTCCAGCTAAATTGCGAGTTGCAGTTCTCACACTTTTGCAAAATTACTCTCCCCCCTTAAAATTTGATTTAGCTAATTGCTTAAAACCTTGTTCAACAGCAAAACCACCAATTTGGTGGTCGAGAATCGATATTTTTTATGTCTGGAGTTGGGTCTATACCCATTTCTATGCTATGCATTAATTTAGTGAGTGAGCTTATCTTCACTAAAAGTATAGTTAAAAGTCCTACATCATCATATAAACATGCTTATATTTGTGTCATTTCATTATTTTAAACATACAATTAATTAGTCCATGTAAGTAGTAAATTCCTCCTTTAAAACAAAAGGAGATGATTGTATATGTCAGGTTGTGTAGATGGCGGCTGTGGATTTGGTGGAGGTTTTGCCTTATTAATCGTATTGTTCATCCTCTTAATCATTATTGGAGCTAGCTTCTGCGGTGGATTTGGTGGAGGTTTCTGCTAATAAACAAAAAGGACGGCCGTTAAATGCCGTCCTTTTTGTTTCGACAATCCAGCCTTTTTAGTTAAACAAAGGATTTTATATACTTTCGTACATTGAAAAGAGTACCTTAAGGCACTTAACATAATCAGCCTTATAGGTATTAAAAAGGGATCTTCGACTCGAAGATCCTTTGTATCCTTAGTTGAACAGTTTATTAATTCTTTTTTTCCATTGAGTTTAACTTTTCTTCGATATGGTCTAATTGTTCTTTTTTCTTTTTTGAAGAATTCCAAAATAATAATAGGATTACTATAAAAAATATTGGAATTCCTAAAACAAATAATTGAAAAATAATATCGCCCATATTTATTCCTGAATTCATTTTTTCTCCTATGCTAAAGGGAAATCAGCTTTTTTTGAACTCTTGATGACCATAATTCATGACAGAAAGAGCTGCTGTTCCTAAGGATATCAAGACGAGCACACCACCTACTGTAGGGTTGAACTCGACAGAGGTTTGCTCAATGACAATTCCGCCAACAAGTGAACCAAAAGCAATACCCATATGAACCGCCGAATTGTTTAAGGCTTGCTGGATATCCGAGGTTTCTGGTGACAGCTCGATCAGATAGCTTTGCATCGCTGGTGTGATCGCCCAGCTTAGCATACTCCATATTACCATCAAGATTAGGAAAAATGGTAAAGCAAAGGTTGTATAAGGGATTGATAACATCGAAACCGCAAAAAGGATAATGACAGATATTATAGTACGTGTGGGGCCGAAACGGTCAGCCAGAAAGCCTCCAATTCCCCCGCCAACTACAGCTGCAATTCCAAAAATTAAATAGACAATACTAACCCATGTTCCATCAAGGCCTAGTTTCATTTTTAAAAATGGAGTTAGGTATCCATATAGTGTTAAATGACCCGTCAACATGACAAAGGAAGTTACCTGGGCAAATAGAATTTTTCGATTTTTCAATGTACGTAATTGTCTTCCAATTGGAATAGAAGGCTTTGGTACCATTCTTTCCAGAAAGAAAAACACCCCCGCCATCGAAACTAAGGTTAGGATGGAGATCATGATAAAGGGTGCCCGCCAGCCAAAAGCATTTCCAAGCATCAATCCAATTGGTATCCCTAGTACAAGAGAGGCACTGACTCCCATAAAAACAATTCCGATCGCCCTTGCACGGTATTGTTCAGTTACAATATTTGGCACCATCGTTAAACATAAAGCAATAAGCAATGAACCGCTAGAAGCTGCAATGATACGCCCAACAAGTAAAATACTATAAGAAGGGCTGAAAACAGCAATGACATTTCCTATTAAAAAAATAAACAAAGTAATTAAAGTTAGCTGTTTTCGTTCCACTCTTTGTGTTACTGTTAACAATATGGGCGCAGCTAACGCGAATGCAAGAGAAAAAACAGTGATAAGGAAACCCGCTTGCCCAAGACTCACATCTAAATCATTCGCGACAATATCTAGTAAACCGCCAATGATTAATTCAACCATCCCGACAACAAACGAGACAATCGCCAATATATACACGCGTTTATCCAAATTTTAACTCCCTCTCTAAAAAGCAAAATAAATACTCGATAAAAAATAGCCCGCCATGTTTAGCTAGGTCTTTTCTCATTCATTCCAAACTTCTTCTAGTTTTTCTCTGAAGAGTTGGCCTAAGCACAAAAAAATAATTCGTGGACAGGGATCGATAATGAATCCCGCTTAGGAATTTCAATTACATCCTCTTCTGATCAATGGATAGGTACCAACCTTTTTTATGAACATAAGTGAATCTTTCAATACTCCTTTGACTATGTATTCTGTTATAAATATTATAGCACGATTATTATTCTTCTATATCTTTAAAAAATGTCATCCATGTTTCTTTTTGTCCCATTTTCGCTACAACATGTGGTTCATCGATAAAAGTAACTTCCTTACCTACTAAATTTTCATAAATCTCTTTAATATTTTCAACTTGAAAATAAATAACTGAACTGGAATAAGCAGATTCCTCTTGAACTAACCTGCTAGTTAGTTCACGTAGAGGGTTTTATGAACGTATGATTTTGTATAGTTTCGTACATGGAAAAGACCACCAATTTGGTGGTCACGTTGTTGAATTAAAGCACTCCGTTAGTTTAAGTACATTCTTTCACAATCTGGTTCAAACGATTGGAAAATTTATGAAACTGCGTTATGATTTGTTTGGGGGCTACACATTATTTATGTTAAGTAAAAAGGGGAATTCTAATGTTAATAAGCTTTTCGATTATCGGATAGTATTTAGAATATTATTCTTCATCATAAACCAACTTTTCACCATTCCATTTTAATGCATCCACTAAATAACTATCAGTAATATACATTTGCCATTTCCCATAAGCCATTATTCTTTAATGATATATTCAATTGTAAAGGTTAACCAGCCTTCTCTATAATCAGCCTCAATTGTTCCACCATGGAGCTCTATAATTCTTTTAGAGATGGCAAGTCCAACACCAGACCCTCCATCTTCCTTTCTTGACTTATCCCCGCGATAAAAGCGTTCAAATAATTTATTAACGTCTTGTACTGGTAAGTTCTCTACTTGATTGGATATAGACAAAATAGCTATTATGCCAACTATATGAAGATCTACTTTTATTATAGAGGGTTCCATGCTGTATTTTATGACATTCATTAGAAGATTATCATAGACACGCACCATTTTTTCAATATCCATCGATACGTATATATCTTCTTCAGTTATTGATTTTTGAATATCCAGACCTTCCTTTTCTAAAATCGGCATATATTCTCCTATTATTTGTTCTAATAATCTGCCTAATTCAACTTCAGTAAAATTTAATTTTAGGTCGTGACTTGTAAGTTTGGTGTATTCAAACAGTTCATCAATAAGTTTTCTAAATCTTTGTGATTTAGAAAAAATTATTTCCAGATAATCATATAATTGTTCATCGTCTCTATATTCTTTTCTTTTCAATACATCTACATATCCAATGATGGACGTTAAAGGTGTACGCAAATCGTGAGAAATATTTGTAATCAGTTCGTTTTTCTCATTCTCTATTTGTCTCTCATGTTCGAACTTATTTTCCAATTCTTTTGACATATAGTTAATATTCGCAGCAAGTTGACTCAGCTCATCATTACCATTTATTTCAATAGTATAACCCAACTTTCCATTTGCAATGGTTTGAACACTCTCTGTAATATGTTGAAGGTATTTTATTTTTTTTCGGATCATGACTAAAAAACTTAGTATAAAAGTTAAGATAACGGCAGATATCAATAATAAATTATATAGCGTCACACTAATAAAATTAGAGTTTTCAAAAAAATACTCCATGCCACGTAGTAAAATGTTACTCACAATTATGACTGAGATGATAAAGCTGATAGCTATTGCTGTAAGGAGTTGAACGCTTAGCTTTTTACTCCTCACATTTTATACCCCACTCCCCAAATGGTTTTGATATAAATAGGGTTTTTCGGATCATTTTCAATTTTGAATCTAATTTTTGTAATATGAACCATCACAGCGTTATCAGACTTAAAGAAGTTTTCCTTCCAAACAGCTTCATATATTTTCTCAACGCTTAGTACAATGCCCTTATTACGAGCTAGAAGTTCAAGGATATCAAATTCTTTTGGTGTAAGCCTTTCTTCGCTATTCTTAATCCATACTTGGCGAGTATCTGTATTTATGGTTAAATCACCAATTGTAATTACACTTTTATTACTTTCTGTTTCAATATTATATTTTTTATACCTTCTGAGTTGAGATTTTACCCTGGCTATTAATTCTAATGGGTTAAACGGTTTGCTTAGATAATCATCTGCACCTGAAGCTAGACCTTGAATTTTATCTATATCCTCGGATTTAGCGGATAGCATGATGATAGGCATATTACGTGCTTCCCTAATTTTCATACATGCCTCGATTCCATCCATTTTAGGCATCATAATATCCAAAATAATCAAATCAAAATTATGGGCTTCCAATAATTCCAATGCTTCTAGTGCGTCGCTCGCCTTGATTATTTCTAGCCCTTCATTTTCTAAATAGATGGAAATTAGATTTCTAATTTCTGGGATCATCATCAACAATTAATACCTTTCCATTCAAACCAATTCACACCTTCTATAAGATTTCCCCACATATTAATTACTACAACGGAATACATACGCTGGGGGCATATTTCTATACTCACGTGTTATATTAATATGCTTAAAATAGTGACTAATAAATCCTTTCTTAAATAGCGTATATTGGAAAGTAATAAAAGTCCCATTTTTCCTTAACAGCTTTTTGGTTTTAATTAAAATAGAACTTGAGACACTTTTTGGCAAACTTGCAAAAGGAAGACCAGAAACTACATAATCAATATATGGGATATTAAAGTCCTTTGTATACTTGTCGATTTCCTCAGCAGAACCATTAATAATAATCAGATTCTTTTCGTTTTTATACTTTTCTTTTAATAACGTACAAAATTCTTTATTACTCTCAATCAACATGACAACCGTATGTTGAATTCTGCTTTTAATAATCTTATCAGTAAATACTCCTGTACCTGGGCCCAATTCTACGATGTATTTTGCATTATGGAAATCAATACTATCTACCATTTTTTTCGCAAGATAATTTGAACTTGGCAGGACTGCACCAATTTTCCTTGGATTTAATAAATATTGAAAAATAAAACTGAAAGCTTTCATGTACACTACCACTCCATAAGTCTGAATTTTTCTACGGCTTTAGAATACATTTCAAACCTAAAGAAACAGTAGGAAAAATACTTAAGAATCCTTAAGCTTTTTAAAGTACATAGTGATAAGTTTTATTTTCCACTTATGCTCTTCACTTTCTCAATTCCCGTGGAACCGCATATACTTCTAAAGATTTTATAAATAAGTTCAGTTTACAGCTTATTCAACTAAACTGCTCCGTTAGTTGAAGAAGAAAAAAGCTTTACTTCTTATTGAGTTTAGCACCCTTTAGTTGAGGATGCTAAACTCAATAATTTTCTTTTTTCCAACGTTTATATTCTACAAACTCTAAAAAACCATAAGCCGTTATCATTGATAAAATAGGGACAACATAATACTTCGGAGGTCCAAATATAAAGAGAACAACAATGAAACCTGCAATAAAAAGTGCAGTATTTAAAAGATATGATTTCTTTCGATATTTTAAATAAAGTTTTACCTTATCCATTACATTTCCTTTCACGCCAAACATATTCACTAATATTTTTTGTTATCTTTCTTGAACTATTCTGCCCCTTTAATTGAATAAGAAAAAAGAGCTGTATGAACAGCTCAACGAATTTTTACTAAAGCACCTGTTAGTTGAATAAGGAATTTGATATTATATTATGTTAATGCCTTTTTTCTTCCCAAGACTTCATTAAATTCTGATGTAATTCCCTTGGTTTTTCAATTACAAACCAATCAATTGAGTGTACAGTTGTTGGCATCCATTTCTTACGACGGATTCTAATCTTTTCGTGATTTGTATAATGCGGATAAATATTGGTAGACTTAAAACCTCTTACATTAGAATAATTAATGCTTTCAATCTCATTCCAATAGACCTTATTCCCTTGTAGGTCAATAACAATCCCTTCATCATCCCAATAATATCCTTTATTTTCATTTCTTTTTCTCCAATGGTAAATAGATAATCCTAAAAAAACAAATGAGAATAATACACCAAATATAAAGGTAAAGATATGTGAAAGAACTTCTTTTATATCAGCAAAAGATAGAAATAAAAGAATAATTCCCGGAAACATCGGAATTAATATAAAGTACCAAGAAATTTTATATATATTTACTTGTTCCAAATATAACAGCCTACCTTTCCAAACTAATTTTATAGTTATTATATCAGTGGTTCTTGTTTAACTAAACTGCTCCGTTAGCTTAATACGCTAGATTAAAAAACGCCTCTTATTTTATTAAGAGGCGTTTACATAATCACCCTTATCGGCAATGACAAAAGGATCTTCGACTGGAAGATCCTTTTTGCTGCTTGTTCAATTAAAGCGCCCGATTGTTGAATAACTTTATCCAGATATGAATGGTTCGCCGTGATGTGTCTAAATGAGGTTTATTAATTAGTTTTTTAGAACTTATGCCCTCTATCAAAGGTTGTAAAGAGACGAAACCAATGATATACTTTTTTTATTGGTATCTGGTATACCAGATACCAACTGTTTCTTTTCCCTTTTTCGTAGATTATTAACAATACTGATAATCCCTTAAAATTTAACTACTATGCTTATAAAGGATGAAAATTGATGAGTTTCTTAAAGGTAGAACAACCCCAGTCATTTAAAGATCATGCTTATAATGAAATTAAGAAAGGCATTATTCAACATACAGTCGAACCTGGATCCATGTTATATGAACGTTCACTTAGTGAAAGCCTTGGAATTAGCCGTACCCCATTAAAATTAGCTTTGCAACAGCTAGAACTAGAAGGGTGGATTCAGTCTATACCTAGAAAAGGTATTGTGGTCCAAACCATTAATAGACAAGATGTGGATGAAATTTTTCAACTGCGAAAGGCTAATGAAGTTTTGGCCATCGAGCTACTTATTCCTCTTCTTAATGACGAAACAATTGAGAAAATTGAGAAGATGGATAATCAACTATCCGACATTAAGAAAGACCCTATAAAATTTATGTATGCTGATTCAGCTTTTCACTTGTTCCTTGCTGAGCTAAGTCAAAATCATCGGCTGTATCAATTAATCCAAAACCTTACCGACCATGTTAATTGGTATGGGTTCGTTGCATTAAAGGCTGGAAAAAACTTAGATGAGGTTTCATACGAACATCGATTAATTATTGAGGGTCTAAAAGCAAGGAATTTACGTCAAACAACGGATGCTGTTTTAAACCATCTTGATATCTCACATCGCACAATCATAACAAATCTTAAGGAGTGAGAGTGAAGAGAAACATCTACAATTTCATCCTCTAGCTGATGTACTAAATATTCATTTTTAAAAGAAAGAAGGGACGTTGTTTCCTAAAAGAGGAACAACACAACATGAAAATCATCACCATTTCTTTACAAATTGTTATTTTATATATCTTTTCCTTTATCGGAACTACGATTCATAACTTTTTCCATCTCGCTATTCCGGGAAGTATCATAGCACTGTTATTACTTTTTATTTGTCTGTGTTTAAAAATTGTTCCAGTAAAGTTCATTGAAAGTGGAGCAGCTTATTTGATAAGTATATTAATGTTATTGTTTATTCCAACAACCGTTGGAATCATGAACTATCCTTCGTTACTTTCTATTCATGGTGCATTGCTCGTTATAACGGTTTTATTAAGTACCATCATTTCCATTGCAATTTCAGGAACTGCAAGTCAATTTTTTGAGAAAAAAGCACAAAAAAGAAAGGTTGATAAAGAATGCAACAAGTTTTCTTCGCATTCTGCATGATTCTATTAACCGTCGTTGTTTATTTAGCAATGTCTAAATTGTATAAACGATATGCCTATCCTTTTTTACTTCCCATTTTAACTACGACGACGGTAATCATCATCATCCTTGTAATGCTCCATATTCCGTACAATAATTATATGGTAGGTGGGCAATGGGTGACTTCCCTTTTAGGACCAGCAGTGGTAGCACTTGCTTATCCTTTGTATAAACAACGTCGTTTTTTAATGAATTATTTATTTACAATAGTAGGTGGAGTTTTAATCGCCGCTATTTCTGGAATGGTCAGTGTTGGCCTTCTAGCTAAGCTACTAGGAATAAATCATACATTAATTCTTTCCATTATCCCTAAATCTCTTACTACTCCTGTTGCGATAGAAGTTGCTGAAGGGCTGGGGGGAAATGCCTCTATGGCAATTTTCGGTGTTATGATTGCGGGGATATTTGGTGCAATAATCGCTCCTACTATCTTTAAATTTATGAAAGTACATAGTCCGATTGGAAGAGGGATTGCCCTCGGAAGTAACGCACATGCCATGGGAACTTCAAAAGCTGCCGAATACAGTGAACTCACATTTTCGATGAGTTCCGTTGCGATGACATTATGTGCAATCATCGGTACCTTTTTAGGACCAATTATTGTGTGGCTATTCCACTTTTAAGAAACTCTCTCACGAATAAAATAAAGTTTACTTATACATGTAAGTATTCGATTAACCAACTAAAAAGAAGTCCAATTTCCTTTATCTGCTCTTTGGAAATTGGACTTTTTATCTGGCAAAGTTGTACTCACCTAATTGCTAACGCTGAAAGTCTTTCTTAAACAGAACTAAATTGCTTTATGTAATCACTCAATAATTACCTTTGTAACAAAACCTTGGTAAAACCTCATTTACTTATGATACGGTTCACCGCAATGAATCTAAATGAGGTTGTTAATCTTAACCAGTCTCACCCACGCTTATCGATAGAAATAGCATAATTAACAGCTATCCTCTGTAAATGTAAAACGTTTTATAAAAGCATACAAAAAGCCGATTCCTACAAACTGTATAAATCGGCATTCGTTTTATAATTACCTTGAAGTATAACCTCATATGCATGAATCGTTGTACCTGTAATATAAGAAGATAAGTCAGATACTATCCAAAGACTCGCTTGCGTAATTTCATTAGCTTGACCAAAGCGATTTAACAAACTTAATTGTGGTGCGTATTCCGCTTCATTTAGAACACATTGTTCAAGTGCACCGCGTAGCATTGGTGTATCGATGGCACCTGGTGCTACAGAGTTTACACGAATATTGAAAGGAATTATTTTCAAACAATAATTCCCTACGTTTTTATCATTTTCACTTTAAATTCGATTAAATTCACTAATCCATCGTACGAATAAATCACACGCTTACTTTTCGTAAGTCAGTTTACTTGCAAACTTTTTGATATTATTTAAAATTAGAAAGGTAAATTGATACAACTAGGAGGATTTTATTATGACATTCCAAGCAAAAGATTTCCGTACAGCTGAACACGAAATTGCAGACTTATTTTTAAATCGTTGGTCTCCACGTGCTTATGCTGACAAACCAGTAGCAGACGACGTATTAAATCGACTATTCGAAGCAGCTCGTTGGGCTCCTTCTTCAGGTAATAACCAACCTTGGCGCTTCATCGTCGCTAAAACTGAAGCTGACCGTGAAAAATTCCACCCAATCTTAATGGAAGGAAACTTAGTATGGGCTAAAAATGCACCAGTATTAGTATTAGTCGTTTCTGATAATACAAAAGGTTCAAATGAATTCGATGCTGGCACAGCTTGGGGATTCCTTTCATTACAAGCAGCTAAAGAAGGGTTAGTCACTCACCCAATGAGCGGTATATACAAAGATGTAGCAAAAGAAGCATTAAATATTCCTGAAAACTTTGATGTACAATTAGCGATCGCAATCGGGTACAAAGGTGAAAAAGAAATGCTTTCTCCAGAATTACAAGATCGTGAAACACCATCAGGTCGTCGCCCATTAGAAGAAATCGTATTTGAAGGTTCTTTCAAATAATTTTAATATAATCAAAACGTCCTCCCTTTAGGGCTGACCATAAAACGATACATATAAAAACACCTTCATATTTAATTCGGGTATCGTACCTAAAATTAAATATGAAGGTGTTTTTTATTGGTGAATTCAACCTCGCTCTGGACAGACTTCACCTTGAAGAATCGCAATTGTAGCTTAATAAAATTTCGATTAACAAATTCTTGACCTTATTTTGGATCATAAAAAACTGGAGCTGAATCAACGTTCTTAATCCATAAATATTCTTGCCCACTAATACCATCTTTCACCCATACATCTCCCTGAAAATCCTCTGCCTTCCTTCGAAACAAAGTAAGATAAGATCTAACTACTTGAGGATCTTCGTCAAGTTCATTATTCCTTGGAAACGAGATTTGTTTTTGCTCTCCTGTTCTTATGTTTATAGCGTAAAGTGATGTGAACATATTTGGTACAGGTCCTTCTTTCCACTCCTTGTTCTCTTTCGCACGAGCCACAATTACCAAATCTTTAGAGAACCATTCCAGATCGAGGTCTACAAATCCTTTAGGTGTGTATTCCTTTTGTTGTTTAGATGTTGGGATTTCGGCAATCGTCATCTTCTTGTTTTCAACGAAAAATCTTCCTTCTCCTGAAATATAGGCCAATTGATTGGCTAGAGAAGCCCACTTAAACCAGTCTTTATACCCTAACATTTTTCCCACTGATTGAAAGTGTTTTCCTTGTGATGATAGGACACATAACGTATTGCTATCCATTGACCAAGAAGCTGTAGGAACAATTAAAAAGCTAACCCACTTCCCATCAGAACTCCACTTAAAATAATCGGCATCAATCCCAAACAAATCAGGTTCTTTAGTTTGAATAGTATAAAAAGGCTTCATTTTATCTTTAGCAAGTTTTGCATCTACTGGAATTCTATAAAGCGGGATTGGGCCCCATCCAGTAGGACGTAAGCTGGATTGTGAGGCAACGATAAATTCTTTCCCGTTCGGAAACCATTCAAAACCACTAACCCCAAGTGAGACATTTTCAAAACCCTGTGGGCGACCGTTCTTTGTTTTCGTAACGTTTAATAAACCTTGATCATTGTAAGCCAGTTGATTATTTATCGGCGACCATTTAAAGTCAGATGTTACCACCCTTACATAAGGTTGGTAGCTTTCTTTTTCCTTTGTATCGTAAATGAATAAATCCGATTTTTCTCCCTTCTCATCACCATCAATATAACCAATAAGTCGACCGTCATATGACCATTTCTGATTATACACATATCGATTCTTTGTAAGTTGTATTTCTTGATTTCCCTTTTTGATCCATAGTTGGTGATCACGGATAAATGCAGCAGTAAGTGGAGCTTCTGCACTAATAGTAGATAAATCAAAACTGAATAATATCAGCAGTAATAATATCCGAAATAACAAGATCATCCCTCCTTCTTTTAGGATGACCATATATGTTATCACGATTCTCATTTCGCAATTAGTATGCACCTTTTTATTTAAAACCTTCTTCAGGTAACCTGCCCCGTAGTTGAATAAGGTGTTTTTATGAATGTATGATTTTGTATAGTTTCGTACATTAAATTTCCATCTTTACTGCATAGTGCTTTCAGCGGCTGCTTTGTGCGCATCCGGACCTAAAGCACCCATAGCATCATATAAACATGCGTATATTTGTGACATTTCATTATTTTCAACATACTATGAATTAGCCCATGCAAGTAGTAAGTGCCTCCTTTAATACAAAAGGAGATGTTTGTATATGTCAGGTTGTGTAGATGGCGGATGTGATGGTGGTCGTGGATTTGGTGGCGGATTTGCCTTGTTAATTGTATTGTTTATCCTCTTAATCATTATTGGATGTAGTTGTGGTGGTGGATTTGGCGGAGTTGGTGGCGGCGGATTCGGCGGCGGCTATGGTTACGGGGGCGGTTACGGGGGCTTCTGCTAATAATAATTAACAAAAGGACGTCCGTCACAGGACGTCCTTCTTTAAATTAAAGATGGTTATTAAATTAAGATTGCTGACTATCAAGACCATGTTTATGTAAATAGTTTTTTCTCTTAGTTCATCCAGATAATAAAAAAAGGAGCTGTTGATCGGCTCCTGGGATTTAAGTAATGAATCCGTATTATTATTTAATGAGGCTAGCAAGAACCATTTCAGTAATGTCCACCATATCCCATGTCGTGAGACGGATAACCACCATATCCCATGCCATGAGATGGATAACCACCATACCCCATGCCATGAGACGGATAACCACCATACCCCATGCCTTGAGATGGATAACCACCATATCCCATGCCGTGAGATGGATAACCACCATACCCCATGCCATAAGACGGATAACCACCATATCCCATGCCTTGAGATGGATAACCACCATACCCCATGCCTTGAGATGGATAACCACCATACCCCATGCCGTAGCCATAACTTCCAACATTTTGTCTTTCCATTTTATATCTCCTCCTCAAATTGTTTCAAATATAGTGTATGTGTCCATATTCAATGAGGGGTAGGTATTTGCCTATTTGTAAAGGATGTATGCTTGGTTGTTATTATATTTGAGGTATAGGCATAACCTCTCGTTGTACCAGCTTTCACAAGACAATTAGCAACAGTCAACGATTTACTGTTCTTTCCCCCCCTAATAGAAGAAGGAGTTTTTATGAATGTATGATTTTGTATATTTTCACACATTAAAAAGACCATCATTTGGCAGCCTTTTTATGGCACTATCGCCCCCGTTACTTTAAGTATAACTTTTCACAATCTTTGATATATAAAAAGAAATATGTGTAGATAGAAACCTACAACATTCCCCAAAATAAATTGATTTCAGCGGTAAGTAAGCGAAGAATCAATCCTATGGTAACCATCTTAATTATTTGCTTTGGAGACTGATATAAAACAAAAATCGTGGCTATCCAAAGTAACAATTCCAGATTATATTTAATGTAAAAATACCAAACTCCAAACCCAAAAGCCTGTCTTGAAATAAGCATAAATATTATTGATGAAATGCAAATAGCAATTATACCTTTCCCTTTTGCATACCAACATACAAAAGCCAAAAATGGCGAAATAACAGTCATGATAATCCAAATCATCATATATGATTTAGGAAAAAAACCAGCTATCATAATAGTATAAAGATAATAGCTACCTACCATGCCTCCAAAAAATAAAAAAACATTTATGGCAGACCTAACAGGTGATTTGCTATACGCAGATATTAGCATCGCAAGGAAAATCCAAACTCCCATACGAGAAAAGAAGTTACTTAAATCCAACACTTCAAGAAAGTATGGTAATAAATTACTGGCAGTTTCATCAAGCACCTTAGAAATTACACCTAAAATAACCCCTGCGATAAATATTAAAGTCGAATATAAAAATTTTCTTGATATCGGTATATTGATTGGTCTTCGAATTTCATTCAAAAAGTTTTTCATTTATTCCCTCCCAAATATAAACAATTTTTATTTCACATTTTTCTACTAACGGACATTAATCATCTGATTGTATTTTACAGTAGGTGAATACCTATTGTAATTTCTTGTTGAACAAACCTGCTTTGTTAGTTGAAGAAGTTTTTTCCGAATGTATGATTTTAGATATTTTCGTACATTGTAAAGACCACCAATTTGGTGGTCACGTTGTTGAATTAAAGCACTCCGTTAGTTCAACAAGATTTTTACCTTTTCCCTTAATTCTTCAATTTCTTCAATCATTAATTTTGGATATTCTTTAGGCGTTGCGTGCTTTGTATTTTTTTCCTTAAACACCTTGTAATCATTCAATGTATTCCAAAAGTGTGTTGCTCCATCTAAAAGGGCTTCTAAGAATTCTCTTTTAGGTAATACAGCTTGTGCAAATACCTCAACAGGTTCCCATTCCCTCTCAATAGAAAGTTCCAATAAATTGCTGTTTATTGAGATTAACTTCATAAGATATGGTTCGATACCATACGGTATTTCAACGTTCTCTCCTTCTAAATATTGCTCTATACCAACTATATAATCAGTCCATAAATCTAACCCACTAGGAATATCGTTTCCTACAACAATTTGATCATTATACTGAATCATTACATGCATTTGAATATGCTCCGGAGTAAATTTTCGATGTTCAAAAAGTTCTCTTAATTTTAAAGAATCATCTAAGGATATATAACTCTCTTCACCTTCACTAGTTTTTACTAGAAATGTACTTATTTTAAACATCATTAAACTCCTATATCTTTATTAAATTTTATAGCCATACTAACAAGTCCCTTTAGTTGCATAAGAAAAAGAATGCTATCCATTTTCCTTGTTCAATTAAACTGCCAGTTAGTTGAAGATGGGGTTTTTCTGAATGTATGATTTTAGTTATTTTCATACATTCAATCATCCGTTAATATTCCATCGAATCGGCAATCTTTATAAGATCTTCGATCGTGTATTTCTTCTCGATTTTTGGAGATTTAATAAGCATAATTGAATAATAAAGTCCGTCTTTTTTCCAACGAATTTCTTTCGTATTCTCGTCATCGCCTTCTATAAGAGCCTTTATGTCGTTCTTTAATTTTACTGTCTTGAATTGTTTATTATCAGAAGAAAAGGTTGTATTTTTATAGTGATAAGTAGTGATATGAAGATTTACACCTTCGCCGCCATACATAAATTCAGTATCGAAAATATCTCCTTTTTGGTCTCCTGGAGGGTTCGCAGTGAAACGTAAAACCACATTTTCAACAGCAAAAGGTAATTCTGTCGGTGCTGCTAACTCTTCTTGAATTTTGCCAGGTAGTTTCTCAGCCACTTCTTTTACCGTTTTGGGATATTCCTCTTTTAAATTTTCTACTGCACAATTTGAATTACACCCAGTTAGCAAAAGAATGAAAATAATTGCAAAGACTTTTTTCATTTATCGGACACCTTCCCGTTTTTTCTATATAATTCCACTTTATCATTTCCTTGTTCAACAAACCTGCCTTTAGTTGAACAAGGGGGCTTCTTCTTGAACTGATGTCACCCATTAGCTTAATAAGCTAGATTAAAAACCCCCTCTTATTTTATTTCAAGAAGAGTTTACATAATCACCCTTATAGGCACTGAAAAAGGATCTTCGGCTAGAAGATCCTTGCAAAACTTTATTCAAGATAAGCACCGTTTGTTGAATAAGAAGGAATAATCTTAATGCGTTTTTTCACTAGGGTGTCCATTGTTCAATCTATGTTTAAAAAGTTACTATAAGGAGGATAGAAACCACACACCTTCCTATAAAATCCTAATTAGCCCACGAATACTTCCTATACCACTACCTAGAGCACTGCCAATTATGTAGTATGAGTCATATACTTCATTGCAAAATTCTGCAAGTATTGATTAACACTATAAAAAGATGATTTCTGTTTGGAGTCATCTTTTTTATTTGCATCTGTTCGGGCTTCGACATTCACGGATTGAAAAATTGATTTCTTTCAAAAATGTTCCATAATTGTTGTGCCATAAATTGAGGAGAATGTGGCATATCATTTTTAATCCACCACTCAACTGTTCCGACAAAAGCAGATGCCATAAATTGAATGTCAACATCATTGTTATATTCTTGATTAATCTTTCCCATATTAATTAGCTCGTTAATTCCATTTATGCTCATTCGCATCATCTTATCATGAAAACAAGATATACCTTTATTAGATAGCATAGAGGAGGAAAGTAAATAATTTTCTTCAAAATATTTAAACATAGGCAGTAGGGAATGAAAGATATTTAATCTTTCTTCCCCTTTTTTTGTTGAAGTACAGAAATTTAACATATTACCTAAATGTTCATCGATGCATTTGTCTAGCAAATCAAATTTATCCGTATAGTGAAGATAAATTGTTCCTCGATTAATATTGGCTCTCTCCGAGATATCATTGATAGTAATTTTGTTGAAATCCCGTTCAGACATCAATTGAATAAAAGCATTATTGATTGCCTCCCTGGTCTTCATTATTCTTCTATCCACTTTCGGCATTCCGTATGACCACCTTTTTGTGATAATTAACAAATTCAAAACTTTTGTTTATTAATGAACAAAAATTAAAATTTTAACGATTGAGTTTTTTCCTGTGCTCTTTATAATAGTAACCAACAGCTGTTAATTATTCAACATCTGTTAATTATATAAAGGACGGAAAAGAACAGTTCTGTCTTGTTCGATGGTGTTTCAGCACCAATGTTCAAAAAAGGTTAAGGGGAGAGAATTATGTCAGAAACTATTTCTGCGGCACAGGCGGGCACCATTTCACTAGGTGATTTGACTGTCAACCGAATTGGCTTGGGCACTAACCGCATTACCAACACACCTGATGCACACAATTTACTTAAACGAGCCCTAGAACTCGGCATCAATTTTATTGACACAGCACATTTCTACGGTGATGGAGAGAGCGAGGAAGGCATTGGAAACGCAATTGCGCCATATGGCAACGGCCTAGTTGTCGCCACAAAAGGTGGTGTGAATGATGCTAGCCCTCAACATTTACGACGCGAGTTGGAAGAAAGTTTGAAGAGACTCAAAACAGACAGAATTGACCTTTATCAGCTCCACCGTGTAGATGCTAATATTCCACTGGAAGTGACGATGCAGGCACTTAAAAGCTTCCAAGATGAGGGGCTTATTAGGCACATCGGCTTGTCTGAGGTAACGGTTGAGCAGCTTCAACAGGCTATGCAAGTAGCACCGATAGTGAGCGTCCAGAACGAATACAATGTAGTCAATCGCAAACATGAAGCACTTGTGGATTTTTGTACCGAACACCAAATTGTCTTCATTCCTTGGTTTCCTTTGGGTGGCTTGTTTGGAGATACTGCCAAGGTAGAACAACAGGTAGCAAATATCGCCCGCAAATTGGATGTTCCAACCCAGCAGGTGGCATTAAAGTGGCTACTCCAACGTTCACCTATAATTCTACCAATTCCCGGGACACTTTCTCCTGCTCACTTGGAAGAAAATCTGCGTGCAGCCACTCTCGAACTAAGCGATGAAGATTATGCAGCTCTAACAAACTAGTATTTATTACGGCTGACAAATATTGCATTGGCTGATTGGATCTAACTATGTGGGAGAGGCAATTACTGTGCAGATGGGTGTGCAAGAATATAAATCGTAATATCGGCTTAAAGGCTCAGTAATACAAAACGGACACAAAGGGGTACAGTCAGGAAAATGCGGATTTACAACGTTAAGCTGTCCTAGGAAGTAAAAACTATCGACTTAGCAACGATAAGTGTTTTGAGACAAGTTATGTGAGACACTAACAAGCCTTGTTTCACGTAATATTGACTCCATCTCAATAGATTAGACTCTATTGATACAATCCTCACTGCTCTTGCTATGACAGCCTTTGTAACCTTAACGTTGTAAATTGTCAAAATCCTGACTCTACCCCTCCTTAAAAACACATGCATACCATAGGCAAATCTAGTTTACATAAAGTCAATTATCGGCAAAAAAAGGATTGGGTACCTCTTAGATATCCAATCCTTTTTGTTTCTTTGGTCACTTTTCATATTTTTCTAGAAAGTCGGCTAAGGCTAAATGCAACACATCAGACTTATTGATCCTCTCTGCTTCACAAAACTCATCTAAACGTTTACCAATGACACGATCAATAACAATCGTCTTTCTTGTTTTGTCACTTTGTCGCAACTGTTTGACGCGGTCATAAAGACTTGGCTCATTGGTTTGTGTCGTTGGGGTAACCTCTTGCCATGATTTAAGCATGTCCTTAATCATATGGATTTCATCTTGGGTGAACGGCTCATGAACAATAGGTGAATGATTCGTGAATTCCTTATTACTCTCCGTGAACTTCTGATTACTTCGTGTGAAAGGTGTATGAACTTTAGGTGAACTCGATTTCACATAATCAAAAATACTTTTATCATGGGGTTCTTCACCTTCTCCAATAAAAAACCAACCCTTTTGACCAGAGTTTCTAAATTCATATCCAGCCTCTTTTAATGCATGTCTAAATGGTTTTTCACTTATGCCAGGTATTTGTTTAGCCACATCGCCTGTCTTTACTCCTTCTTGTGCTAATCCTTCTAAAATGCTTCGTATGGATGCTTTTTGATCTACACTCATAGGTTGTTCACCCTCATTTCACTTAAACTCATATATGTATGATTCCATGTGAAATACGTATAACCTTCAAGTAAGTGAACATAATCACCCTTATCGGCATAAAAAAAAGATCATTCAATCGAAGATCTTTTTTCATGCTTATTTTACTATAGCTGTTAGCTTAATAAGAACATTGTGAAAGGATAAGTAATCCTCCAATAATTATAACCAAAGTAATAACTCTTGTAAGACAACCGCCTTTTGTTAATGCTCCTAAATCACCAATCATTGAACGGTTAATAGAGTCTGAGAAATTACCCATTGGATTTTTTTTATGTTCTTCTATTTGTTTTTTGTCTTGGTCATCTTGGTTCACAAAACCACCCCGTATTTTTTCCTTTAAGGGATTTTATTCTTCAACATTCATAATAAATCCTGCTCTGTTAGTTAAATCAGATGAATACGTTATACAAATCTAGTTTACATAAAATCAATTTTTGGAAGTTCCGAAACATAAAAACCCTTGTTTCCCAAGGGTTTCTGAATGGTCCGTTTTTATCGCTTATACATGATTTTATATATGGTTGATGAATCAACATTTTCGGCTTCTAAAGAAGCCTGGTAGCTGCATAGAAAAGGGGTGTTTTATGCAAATTCTTGAGCACCCGTTAGTTCGATACAATATTTACCCTACTTTAAGTTGTCTTCAATAAATTCTCTGAACACGTTCTTAGCTTCCTCCAATGTTACTAACTCTCCAATAATCTTACTTCCAGGGATGTTTTTTGAAAGTGATCTGCCTAAAAGATACCTTTGACACTTCCATATAGGAACTTCAATTATAATTTTATATTTCTCTAGTTCTATTTCTACTGAAACGAAAGAAAAATATCCAGGTTTAAAAGGGTCTGTTCCGTATTTTTTCAATTCAAGGTTAATACTTTGGTTTCTCTCAGTAAAAGTAGGTGTATATTCACTTAATAATAATTCGATATGTTCATAAAAAGATTGTTCAGTAGCTTTAATTAACTCATTTAAGTCGAGGGAAAAATCCCTTTGTAAATATTTCAATGGAATGGTCCTTCCGCAATGTTTTTTTTAAATTTAGTTTAATCTTAATTAGCTATTATACCCTCTAATCGAATAATTGAAGATGCGTTATTTTCGAATGTATGATTTTAGATAGATTCATACATTCGAAAAAGGCCGTCATTTGGCAGCCTTTTTATGGCGTTAACGCACCCGTTAGCTTAATAAGAAATTGAACTTACTAAGTAAGATGTTCTTTAAAAATCTGTTTAAAATACGGCTTAAAATCAATTTCAATCATTTGTTGAGAATCCTCATTATCAATTGTTAGTAGCACACTTGCCCGTTCTTTCTTATCTGCTGTAATTTCAAGTTTTTCAACTCGTTTCAGGTCTAAAAGTGATAACAATCTATTTGAACTATGCATAGATACTTGTATTTTAACTTCACCATACGAGGGACAAAGCTTAATAACAAAGTCTTCCTGTCCATTAGAGAATCGATAAGTTGCTTCATTATAATAAAATGGCAAGTCTTTTGTAGTTGTATCTAATAACATTGGTTTCGATTCGAATAACGAAAGAAAGTCGTTTTCTTCTGGAAATATTGGCATCTTCACATCCCCTTTTTATCCCTATTTTAACATTCCTTATTGAACTAAACTGCCCAGTTAACTTAATAAGCTAGATTAAAAAACTCCTCTTATTCTATTTCAAAAAGAGTTTACATAATCATCCTTATTGGTATTGAAAAAGGATCTTCGGTTGGAAGATCCTTTTAGCTAATTGTTAAATTAAAGCGCCCGATTGTTGAAGATCGTTAAACAAATATAACCCCCGTTACTTGAATAAGGATTGAACTTTTAAAGCAACTTCTTTTGGTTAAATATCAATAGATGATAATCTTTCAATATTCTACATTACTTATATCTACTTAATATTTCTTCTGGAATATGACAATAATCGTTTGGACATCTAGCTAACCTATCTTGATGTTCTTCTGCACTTCTCACATAGTTTGTAAGAGGTAATACTTCAACAACTATAAGGTCATAATCATTTCTCTCATCAAGAAATGCTTTCGCTTCTTTTAAGTGTTCTTGCTTTTCACTATATACTCCTGTTCTGTATTTCTTACCAACATCTTGTCCTTGTTTATTCAAACTGTACGGATCAATTATTTCGAAAAAATACCCCATTAATTCCCTTAAAGTTACCACCGCTGGATCAAATCCTGTTTTTACACATTCGGCGTAACCATCATAATCACCCTCAAGAGTGTGACTTTTTCCATTAGCTCTTCCCGCTTCTGTAAACTTAACTCCAGGTAAAGTTTTTACAAAAGCTTGTACTCCCCATAAACATCCACCTGCAAAATATACTATTTCCATATTGTTCTCCCCCTTATGCAGCAAATTAGCCCAACAATCCCAGAATGGAGTCCAGTTCTTATTCAAGTATCGCGCCCTTTAATGGAGTAACTAAATTTGACCTCAGTCTTAAAATTAATTAATTCTTATTCAACTAATGCTACCCGTTAGTTGAACAAGAATTAATGGCGGCCGATAAAACAACCATATCTTGAACCAACGTATAGTGAGTAAAACTACTTCAGCTAGGTAGTATATGTTTAGGATGGTGTGCTTTCATCATTAGCATATTCCCCATTAATAAACAAGGAAGTGAATAGATGAATCAGAGTAACGAACGCAATAACTTTGATGGAAATGTAGAAGAAAGTGGCAACAATCAAGCTGGTAGTAATGCTAATCAAGGTGCGAGTGACTTTGGGTGAAGCAGCAGTAGCAGGCACTTTACAAAAATGTATTTGTGTTAATCTCACCAAAAAAGGACCGTCAAAAAGACAGTCTTTTTTTTCACTAAAGCACCTCGTTAGTTTAAAATGCTTCATTTATAATGGGGAATATTATTGATTATCCATTCCTTTTCTATGTCAAAAAGGAAATCCCACTTTTTAGATTTTATCCAATCAAATAACTCATTAATTTCCTCATTGTCTTCTTCAAAACGAATAAAAAACCCATGTGCTAATATTAGGTCATCACTTTCGACATTCCTTTTTCTTTTTAACATAGTCTTTATACGTTCGATAACAGGTTTAATGGCAGTTTCATTTCCATGTCTATTGATACCTAACAAAGCATAGCCTTTAACTGCAACAGAACGGTCTTGTAAAGCCTCTAAAAAAGTCGGAAGTAAAGAATCATCCCCTATTTCATTTAGTGCCCATAAAATTGATATAGAGACATTTATTCCTTTCGTAATTTCAATAATTTAAGTTGATAAGAAAGGTATGGCAGGCCCGGAAATATAAGAATAATAAGAGAAATCATCCCCAGTCCTTGAAAAAGGTTCTCGATACTTTCAGGTACCCATCCCAAATTACTAAAGACGCTAAGCAACCAAAATACAACAGTGGAAATGAAGAATGGAAGAGCAGCCTTCCCCATCTGCTTCTTTTCTCGTTCATATTTTTCAAAAGTAGTTAGTCTGTCTGTATAGATTGGCTTGGTTCCTGTAGGGGCACTAAATATATGAATTTCATTTCCTACAGAACACACATGTGACCATCCAGCAGCTTCAAAGAAGGCTAAATACTCAACATCTGCTTCCTTTTGATAATCCAGTGAATACTCAATGTCCTTACGTTCTCCTTTTCTTAGCTTGTATCCTAGCCCTGCAAATTTTTCTAAAAGCCATCCCTCTTTTGCATATTCGGCAAGCTTTTTCATCTCTTTCTCTTCAAAAAAAGCTAAACCACCACTAGGAATATATTTAACTTTTTTCATGTTAACTGCTCCCCTCTTCTTTTAAATACTTCTTCTGCATGTAATACCATTTCCCGTCTTCGCTTTACTTCTTTTTTCAAAAGTTCAATGCCCTTTTCTGTTGCAATATAGGTTTTTCTTTTCGGATCATAATCATCAAACAGTTGAATTAATTCGGCAGCTAACAGTTTCTTGATTGTTGTATACATAGAAGCAGGCCCAATTGAAAATCGCTGATCGGTCATTTCTTCAATCGTTTGCATAATGAGATAACCATGCTTCGCATCGACTAAAGACAATAGAATATAGTAAGCTGTGTCCGTCAGTTCACCCATTTCTAATGAGACATTTCTCCCCATTGTATTCCCCCCTTATATCATTAAACGATATATCATTAAATATAATATATCGTTTAATGATATATAAGTCAATTAGAAATCTATTAATTCTTTCTTCCTTCACTAAAGCCTCTCTTAGTTGGCGTAGCGTCAGGAAAATGCAGATTTACAGCGTTAAGGAAATTTCAATATTAAAAAGCCTAATTTCTCAATTTAATGTGAAGAAATTAGGCTTTTTTCATTGCTCCATTAAATGGCCCGTTTGCTGAATAAGGTTTCTAAGGAACACATGAATGCTCTATACAAATCTAGTTAACATAAAATTCCTTATGGTATTGAAAAAGGATCTTCGGTTGGAAGATCCTTTTAACGACTTTATTTCAAGAACTTTCTTTTCACTTAATAATATAATTAGTTATTAGCACTAAAGTTATAGTCCCAATAATCAAAGCAACAATGTGAATTAAAATCTTGTATCTCAGCTTAGTTTTTAATAAGAAATATAACTTAAAAGTGAAATAAATTAATATCATATCAATAGGTGCCTTAATTAATGAAATAATAAGTTTATTATTAATGTGGAAGTTTTCATAAATAAACTCCTTAAAAGAATAATTATTTACCATTCCAAGAATAGATAAAACGACTTGATAAACAAAAAACTTAAAGAGGTTCACACAATTCAACTCCCCTCAACTACCCTGCTCCGTTACTTTAAGTGCAAAATTTCACAATCTCTTCTAAACTCTAACATACATATCCAATTTTTTTAAAGTGTTATTCAATTAAATAGCCGTTTGCTGAATAAAGGTTCTATATGGAACACATGAATGTTTTATACAGATCTAGTTAACATAAGGTCAATTTTCGGAACTTCCGAAACATAAAACCCCTTGGTACTCAAGGGGTTCCGACTAGATCAACGCACTGTTGAATTAAAGCATCTGTTAGTGAAAGAAATACCTTAGAGAAAAATTACAATAAATAGTAATCCTATACCTATAAGAAATCCACCAATCAACTCATAATTGTCCAACAAGAAGAAGAATTTACTTTTATTGTTAAAATCGAATGATACAATCCTTTTTCTTAACCAAAATCCAAAAATGATAGTAAAAAGGAGCCCAAAAAGAAGTAACAGTGGAGTATCTTTTATATATGTTTCACTTCCCATTATTCACACCTACCAGTAATCACTAAAGATTAATAATTAATTTTATTAATCTTTCTTTTTATAAAAGTATACTGCTTCTTTAGTTGAATAGGGGGTTTTTCTGAATGTATGATTTTGTGTATTTTCGTACATTGACTGTGATTTAGCCACGAGAATTGACCTTATAGGCAATAAAAAAAGATCTTTCAATAGAAGGATTCTTTTATACTTTCTTATTCCACTTAAACACTCAGTTAGTTAAAATTCATCAACCTTTTGACCTCACTTATATCCACCCAATATTAACAGAATCATCATGGAAAAATTCAATTACAAATCTTTGGGTTGGGCAGTATATATATAAATCTATTCCTAACCAAATGATATCATCAATTTTACTTAACATCTGTGTAGTTAATGAAGTTTTTACACATGGATAATCATCATATCCCCAAAAGGCATATATAGGAGTTGTAGTATCAAATCCTTTAGAATGTAACATCAAAGGTATATTTTTAATATCTTGTATATTTAATTCCAGTTTATTAACATTACCTTTATCCCAATCAATTCTGTTCCAAAAGGCAATTGGAAAAGTTCCAGAGAAATTTTCAACAATTAAATCACTTTTATTTGTATCCAAAATTTCAATTTCCAACAAATTATCGAATACCTCTTCGAACAAGTCTTTTACTTCTTTCTCTTTTTTCATTTTTTGCTGAAATATTTCTTTTTGTTTTCGTGCAGTTAATAATTCACTTAATCTCTTCTGTCTTTCTTCTTTGTTCATCCTAATGCCACCTCCTTCCTATACCATTTTTTATTCAACTAAAAGGAGTGCTTATATACGGTATCAATTAAAAACCTTTCAAGACAAATCATACCCAATGAGGATCCAAGTCAAGTCCTTATACGCTTATCTTTGCATACATGTAAACAATGATAAAGGGTGCAGCATATCAGTACTGCTTCTTTAGTTGAATAGGGAGTTTCTCCGAATGTATGATTTTAAATATTTTCGTACTTTGAAAAGACCACCAATTTGGTGGTCACGTTGTTGAATTAAAGCACTCCGTTAGTGGAAAAGGTGTACCCATCGCAGGACGCCTCATGATTAGTCGTAAGCTATTATATATTTACTTAAAGTGGCTAATCTTTCTGTAATAATGTGCCATTTTGTTTATTGAATATTTTATAATGTATTCCAAATTCAGAACCTTCATAATAGGTAACTTCGCAATATGCCGTTTTTAATGAACCTTTATCCCAATTATTAGGAGTAACACTAAAAAATATATTTTCTGAAAACAGAATATCTAAATAAGAATCTTTTGTGGTGTCCCAATATTCAACTGAACACGCACCCTTTACTGTGTCGTGATCTCCCTTTATAATCTTAGGCATTACCGTTAGGGCATCCCAAAACACGGTGAGAGATAAAAGGGCAATTAATATGAATCCAAGCTGGATTCCATAGTATTTAATAAGCGATAAAGGTTTCTTTTTTTGAGTCTTTCTCATATACAAAATACCTGCTATACATAAAATAAAGCCTAAACTCGTTAATGAAAATGCACCTAGTAGTTCCATAATTTTACCTTCACCTGCTCTGTCTATCGTGTTAATTCATTATACATCAATTTTAGTAGTGCTTTAACTTCCTGCAATAGTTGAATAACACCCTGTTTACTATCAGTTGTTATTCAACTAACCTGCCCCGTTAGCTTAATAAGCTAGATTAAAAAACTCCTCTTATTTTATTAAGAGGAGTTTACATAATCACCCTTATAGGAAATGAAAAAGGATCTTCCAGTAAGACTTGATGACAAGGTTCTTGTCGTAGACCGCAAAGGAAATATGAAGAAAAATAAAACAACATTATGGTAAAGGTCTTTGGTAAGTCTTTTGGTGATACTTTTTGGTAAAGTTCAAAGCTATCTATACCAATGGCCATATATTTTAATAGTACCATTACAAAAACTTGTGGTTTTTGGTAACATACATTGAAATTTGCCCTTAAATCTCTCCAAAACAACTCATTACTTTGCGGTTTATGGTAGCTACCCTGTCACTAAGCCTTATAGAAAGAATCAAATACTCTTCTAACTAACAATTACCTCTATAAAAGTTTTTGCATTTTATGTTTTATTTTATATTCATACATACTATTATCCGCCTTAGCCACTAATTCTTTTAAACTAGTAGCATCTGTAGGATATGTCGCTTTACCTACTGAAACAGATAAAGTGCCTATGCTTTTATGCTTCCAATCCTCGTTTTTGATCTTACTATTAAAATCATTTATTTCGTCGATTATTACATTCACATCAGAAACGAATACAAGAACAAGAAATTCATCTCCACCCCATCTGGCAATAATAGACCTTTGTCCAAAAGAATCGCACAATTTTTTTGGAAATATTTGCCAAAACGACATCTCCGGCGTCATGTCCATAATGATCATTTATTTCTTTAAAATCATTTACATCCACCAGTAAAGTACAGATATTTAATTTTCTTCTATTCGCACACCTGGATAAATTAGGGAATTTATCCGTTACATAACGCCTGTTATATAAGCCTGTTAGAGAGTCCCTCGTTGATAAATAGACATATTTATCATATTGTTCACCAAGGTACCACGCTATAACTAATACGATTATTGCTGGTATGGGAACAGGATGAGGAACTTGACCAAAGTGTTTTTTCACCATCTCTCTAATGAACAAAAGTATGGCAGAAATAAATAGTATACTTATAATCCTGCCTCTATAACCCGTTTTTTACCAACTATTAGTTTCACCTTTGTTCCCCTACTTTTTCAAATTTAGGCAGAATCTTATTTATTTCACTACTTGGTAAAGGACGGCTAAAATAGTAGCCCTGTCCCTCAGAACAATTTAGTTTCGAAAGAAAGTATAATTGCTCCTGATTTTCAATGCCTTCAGCAATAACACTGACACTTAAATGGGAAGCCATATCGATGATCGCTTTAACCATAACCCCATTATCAGTTTGTATATCATTAATAAAGGAACGGTCAATTTTTAGGCTATCGATAGGAAAGTGCCTTAAGTAAGCTAAAGAGGAATAACCAGTTCCAAAATCATCTATAGAGAGTCTTACCCCAAGAGACTTTAATTCCTTTAGAATTGGAATAGTAAAAGTAGGGTCTTGCATTAAGCTTTCAGTAATCTCCAATTCTAAATAACACGGTTGTAATTGTGTCTCATTTAAAATTCGTTTGACCATTTCAATCAAATCCTCCCTAAACAAGTAAGGAGATATATTAACCCCTATTCTTATTGGAAGTGTTCCATTTTCCTGCCATTTCTTATTTTGTTTACACGCTGTTTCAAGAACCCATTTAGTTATGGGAGTAATTAAACCAGTTTCTTCTGCCAACGGGATAAATTCAGACGGAGATATGTTTCCTGTAACTGGATGCTTCCAACGAATTAAAGCCTCTACTCCAATAATCTTATTGGAAGATAAATCTATCTGTGGCTGATAGTGAAGGATAAAATCCTTTTCTTCTACGGCTTGTCTTAATGCTCGTTCC
This sequence comes from Peribacillus sp. JNUCC 23, assembly GCF_053653995.1. The sequence continues at coordinate 44,790 of NZ_JBSJXW010000002.1, read as the reverse complement.
AAATTCATTGTTTTGTTCATATCTTCATACATTTTTGATGAATAAAATTGAATAGAATTCATGCCTTTTTTTTTCGCAACATACATGGCACTATCTGCCTTTTTTACAAGGGTTTCAATATCTACCCCATCACTTGGAAAAAGGCTGATTCCAACACTTGCACTAAGATATAAACTTTCGTCATTAATATGAAAAGAAGGTGAAAGTAAATGATTAATTTCATTTGCCAGTTCGTTAACATCGTTAATTGTACAATTCTTTAATGCAATAATAAATTCATCACCTCCGAATCGATATAACTCGGCTTTTTCATGTAGGTAAGTAAATATTCTATTTGATACTTCTCTAAGAACCTGATCGCCTACGCTATGACCCAGCGTATCATTAATAAATTTAAACCGGTTTAAATCTAAAAAAAGTAGTGCCATTTGATTATTTTTATTTTCATTTATCCATTGGTTCAAATTATCCTTCAAATAACGTCGGTTACGAAGCCCAGTTAATTCATCATGATAAGAGTTATACAGAATCTGCTCTTCCATTTTCATCTGTTCTGTAATATCCTGCCGAATTGAAATGTATTGATAAGGTATGCCTTTGTTATCTACAAAGGGTATAATCGTTGTTTTTACCCAATAATTAGAACCATCTTTAGCTTTGTTTTTAATATTACCCATCCAAACCCTTCCATCTTGAATGGTCTTCCACATACTTTTCATAAATGATTTAGGATGGTATCCTGAATTAACAATTCGATGGTTGTTTCCAATTAATTCGTTTTTACTATACTTTGAGATTTCACAAAATTTATTATTAACATAAGTGATGATTCCCCTATGATCTGTTATTGCCACAATCGATGATTCATCTAACGCAAACTTAAAATCTTCTAACTCTTTTATTTTTATTTCAAGATCTGTTTCATTCTTTTTTTCATTTGTAATATCTCGCCCTAAAATCAATAATTCATTTCGACTACCATCTACATTAAAAAAAGGGACTTTTATAATATCAAAGATCCTCATTTCATCCTCTATATTATAAACACTCTCTTCAAATTTGGTAATCTTACCGTTTAACCAAGTCTCTTCATCAGATATCCTACAATTTTCAAAAAAAACTTGAAAATTAGGATATAGCCTGGCTAAGTCATTATCTTTTTTCCCTAAAAAATATAAATAATCTAACTGTAACAAGTTTTTATTGCTAGAATTTGAATTCATTCGAATCCATTTACCTTCACCATCTTTTAAACAAACAAAATCAACTATTTCTTCCATTATTTCCATAAGTAAAAACTTTTCTATATTTAGTTCTTGAACTAAATTCACCATTCTCCATTCATTCCCTTTTATACAAGAAGATATATGTATTAAATTTATTATAGAAAAAGTAAAATAAACTACTATTAATTTTTGATCCAAATCACAAACATTTTTATAAGTATATTATACTACCCCAAGATAGTTTAACAGGATTTTTTTCATGTTAAACCGTTCAAAATTATTGGTGGGGATAACGTTGTTTAGCAAAATTAAATCAGATTCAAGTATTCTCCAACCTCCCTTATCGCCATATCTGTAGGAGTTAGGTAAACTTTCACAATCTCAGCAGAGTAGAACCTATTGATACACAATTAATTTATATATAAATTAGGCTTAATTATGTCTCATAAGACTTGTACCAAAATCTAATCGTTGTAAATCTGCACTTTCCTGACGCTACCCCCTATATGCCCCTTTTATTACAAGTTTGCTTTAGCAAATCCACCAACTGAAGTTGGTTCGCAAAACATAGATTTTAATCTATGTTTAATTACGCCATGTTTATTGATCAGGGATAAACTACGCTAATCATGGCATGTTGGATGTGTCCGATATATTAATTATGGCGGAATAAAACAATAAGTCAGCAAGGTCTTTCCCCCCTTTAAGAGCCGTTTATAGCACCCGAGGTATTAACACCGCTTAAACCTTACTCAAAGAAAAGGATAAAACGCCTTAGAAGGCCTAATAAACAGCATGTACGACGGGTTTTAAAAAACACACTTCAAAATTCATAAACAAAATCCCTATTTTTTCGAATGCCCCCCTTTTGGAACCCTTCGAAACTAAAAATCCTACAAATAGGGGTAGAGTCAAGAAATTACGGATTTACAAAGCTAAGAAAGTTTACTCCTATAAAAAGGTCGATTCCTTGAGCATGGAATTCGACCTTTTTTTATTTACAATCACTCCACACACATTGTTTCACTTTCTTGAATATACTTGCTTTAACGAAGGAGTGAGACAATTGTATGGACTTAAATGATAATTATATTATTCTTCTTCTCAGAGAAATCTCAAATTTATTATTTAGTGGCAATCTAACGGAAACTTTGATTTTTTCAGCCCTGATAAGGACTGTAACTAACGAGAGAATGGCAAGTTATTTTTTCATTTTATTAATAATTATCTTACGAATCATAAATTCGAGTGAGAATCTTGTAGCCACAAATGAGTCAACTAACGATACCGAAGCTACCTCTTCTTAGAAAACTTTATAATCTCAATAGAGTAAAGCTTATTGGTACATAATCAAATTAGCATTAAATTAAGACTTCATAATGTCTCAATGGCACGGGCAATAGATGGGAGAGCTTCCTTAAAAGACGGGCAGCTCTCTTTTTCTAGTTAAGTTATGGCCACAACGATTAGCATTAAATCATCATCGTCCACTTTCTCAGAGAATGATTATGAAATATGAGATTCGGCTTTTAACTAGAGAGAAAGTTTCTAATTATATCAATCATCACATGAAGCTAGCAGGAGCAAAAATGCCCATCTTTACAGAAACAGCAGTAGAAGCAATCGCATTACGATCCCAATGGAGGCCCCGGGTTATCAATACCCTAACGATTAACAGTTTATTATTTGGTCTTCAACTAAAGAAAGAACAGATTGAGGAAATCGTCAGATTAGCAATAGAGGATAATGGCTAATCATGAGGCGAGGGATATTAGTATTTGACCATCATCAGCAAGAATGGAGAGTTTGAATATATCAACGTTTAACATATTACATACCAAGCAATCATTATCACCTTTAAAAGTACTACATAATCGAAGTACGTCATCTATCTTTTCAGGTATATTGTTATTATTTATCTTTGAATAATAATCATGATTTTCAATACCCTTTGATGTTTAGATATCTTTATCTAGGAGATTAAATAATGAGTTTATGAACTTGGAAAATTTGATAAATATATAGATTAAAGAGGATCCAGTTTCTCCAGTCTCTTTAATTATATTATTCTTGTTTTACCCGGACAGTCAGCAGTATTAAAAAGGATAGAATGACGATTGAAATCACCCACATCCAAGCCATTTTCATATTACCAGAATCAATCGCTATATAAATAGCTGTAGGAATCGTCTGTGTTTCTCCCGGAATGTTACCAGCAAACATTAAGGTAGCACCAAATTCACCCAATGCCCGTGCAAAGCTTAATATACTTCCAGAAATAAGGGCCTTTGAAGCTAGAGGAATGGAAATAAATAAGAAAATCCTCCATTCATTCGCTCCATCTATCCTAGCTGCCTCTTCAATGTCAAGGTTTACTCCTTGAAATCCTGATTTTGCGGACTGATACATAAGTGGAAATGCTACAACTATTGAAGCAATGACAGCAGCCCACCAAGTGAATATAATGGGCTGCTTAAAAAGCCATTCAATAGCCTGTCCAGCCATACTATTCTTTCCAAAGATGACAATAAGAAAAAATCCAACAACTGTAGGTGGGAGAACCATCGGGAGCATGAGAGTAGTTTCCAAAATGGATTTCCCCTTAAAAGATCTTCTAGCTAAGATTCGTCCTATCAATGTTCCAATCAAAATAACAATAACACCTGATATAGTAGCTATTTTTATCGACAACCAAATTGGACTCAAAAATTCTTGCATAAAATCTTTATTTAATAGTAAATCCATATTCCTCAAATACCTTTAATGCATCGTCGCTTTGTAAATACTCATAAAATTCTTTTGCTGCTCCGTAATGTTTAGAGTCCTTAATGATACCGACAGGATAAATAATAGGAATGTGTGTTGCAGGACCGGCGGTTGCAACAATTTCTACCTTATCTGAAACCAATGCATCTGTTTTGTACACAATTCCAGCTTCAACATTACCGGTCTCCGCATAGGATAATACTTGACGGACATCCTTTGCATAAACTACTTTTGACTCAACATCTTTCCATATATCCATCTTTTCAAGAGACTCTTTTGCATATTTTCCTGCAGGCACTGTTTCAGGAGTTCCGATTGAAATTTTATCTACTTCAGCTTTTACAAGATCTTCGAAACCTTTAATAGATTGATCGTCTTTAGGGACAACTAAAACGAGTTCATTTCCAAGAAGATCCAATCCGTCTTCTTTCGCAATATTTCCTTCCTCAACCAATAAATCAAATTTATCTTCTGCTGCTGAGAAAAATAGATCAACCGGCGCTCCTTGAGAGATTTGTTGCTGCAAAGAACCAGAAGCCCCAAAGTTGAATTTCAACTTTATTTCGGGATGTTCTTCTTGATATGTATGTTGAATAACATCCATTGCATCTTTCAAACTAGCTGCTGCTGAAATGGTTAATTCAACATTTTCCTTAATTTCAGATGCTGTTTGTGTTACCTGCTTGTCTGAAGATTGATCTGCACTCTCTTTATTAGAACACGCTACTGCAAACATAAGTACAAATAAGAGTGTACTGACAAATTTAAACCGCTTTTGCATGTTTCCACCTCTACCCTCTCCACCCTATAGATATGATTTTCTATAACTATTTACATCTTATACCAACTAATTATAAAAATAACTATTTTTTTCAAACTTTTCAGAAAATCCACCTTGATAAATATAAACCTGTGAATTTTTCCTATTATCCATCTAGATGAATACGATTTTATGTTTTGTAATCAAATAAATGCACTTTATTCATATCCACTGCTAGCTTGAGGGCATGTCCTTGTTTAACATCAGATCGTGTATCAAGTCGGGTAGTAAATAGTTGGCCCGCAATTTGTGAGTGTAGAATATTTTCTTCATCCAATAATTCAATTACTTCTATTTTCGTATTGATGATAGAACCTCTAGAAGTGTTAATAAAGACAGATCATCATTAAGAACTTTATTACGAACAGTTAAACTTTTTTTAAAGCAGTCAATCTTTATTTTAAACGGTTAAACTTCATTTTAAATACACATCACTAACCATTAAATTTAATTTCCGTTTAATTAAATTTAATGGTTAGGAAAATTGCTACTCATAAAAAGGGCAGCCAATATTGGTGAAGGTTAACTCATTATATGTAGCCCCCAATACTGCCCGTTCATCACGAGACAGTTCATGATTGAATTATGTATCCCCTCTGCAAGAACCAATTTACAAATAATCAATCTTTTATAAACAATCAAACTTTATTTCACATTCATATCTATTGAAAAAAATAGAAAAAATACTTATGTAAATAGAAAAGACTCTGGAGAGCATCTCATCCCCAGAGCATTTTTACACAATTATAACTATATTTATTTTACTTAACAGCTTCTTTTAATTCCTTACCTGGTTTAAAAGCAGGAACTTTGGAAGCTGCAATTTGTATTTCTTCTCCTGTTTGTGGGTTTCTACCCGTTCGGGCTGCTCGGTCGCGCACTTCAAACGTGCCAAATCCAATCAATTGTAATTTCTCTTCTTTAGCAAGCGTAACAGAAATTGTTTCAATCCATGCATCCACTGCTTTTTTAGCGTCTTCTTTTGTTAGTTCTGCTTGTACCGCTACCGCATTCACTAGATCTGTTTTGTTCATCGTCAAACACCTCGTCTTTTATTCTTCATTAGTATGTAGTAATGACATTAACAACATAACATACGTTCGGTATGTCTGTCACTTGTAAGGCTAGAAAATAGGAAGTTATATTCCAGCCATTATTGCTAAGATTAGCTCTTTACAATTTCCGAGAAGATGACTTATGTCAACCTCACATATATCGCGTACTCACTCTGTTCCTTCTCCTTAGTCTGAGTGTATCTTAGTAGACTATTTTCACGGATTTTTTCGCCCCAATATGCTATCCCTCAAATTCTTTTTAAATTCGTTCATGTTCATTTGTTTTCTTTTCACACATACACCTTTCGGGATTGTCATTGACAGTCCCGTTTTTTTGTTTAAAGAATTATCCTCTAAAAAAAAGGAAAGTATGATTTTGTATAGTTTCGTACTTTAAATTTTCATCTTTACTGCATAGTATTTTCATTGGCTGCTTTGTACGCATCCGAACCTGAAGCACAATGCATAATGATAACTATCATATATTTGTGTCATTTTATAATTTTAAACATACAATAAATTAGCCCATGTAAGTAGTAAGTTCCTCCTTAAAACAAAAGGAGATGTTTGTATATGTCAGGTTGTGTCGATGGCGGTATTGGTTTTGGAGGCGGTTTTGCCTTTATAGTGGTTTTATTTATCCTCTTAATCATCGTTGGCTGTAGTTGTTCCGGTGGATTCGGCGGGGGTGGCTATGGATACGGAGGCGGTTACGGAGGCTTCTGCTAATAAATAAGTAACAAAAAGGACGACCGTCATAGGCCGTCCTTCTTTATTTTAAAGCTGGTTATTAAATTAAAATTGCTGACTATCAAGACCATATTCATGTAATTTTTTCTATTATCTTAGTTCGTCCAGGTAATAAAAAAAGGAGCTGTTTTCGGATCCTGGGATTTAAGTAAAGCATCCGTAATATTATTTACCCCCAACCCGGTTAGGCGGGACTTCATGCATTTTTCTTTTGGTCATTTTTCTCCCTCATGCGCTTTATATCCTCTTTAGGTGGAAAACCAAACATATGGGAATATTCACGACTGAATTGTGATGGACTATCATAACCAACTCGGAATGCAGCATCAGTGGCATCTGTTGACTCGGATAATAACAGACGTCGAGCTTCCTGTAGTCTAAGTTGTTTTTGGAACTGAATCGGGCTCATAGCAGTAATCTCTTTAAAGTGCCTATGAAACGATGAAACACTCATATTCACTGTTTCCGCAAGTTCCTCAATCCGAAAAGATTTCTGATAGTTATTTATGGTTTGTTGGATAACAGCTTTTTCTATAAGTTTGTGAAGGAATGTATTTAAACTAACCTGATCGATAGTACATTCCTTCACAATCTCTATTTTTTAACATAAATATTCAAATTTACTATCAAGTGTCATTCTTGTATATGGCCCGATTGTTGAATAGATTGACTCACATTTTTTAAACGAATTTATTGTAAATTAAACAACTTTTTTGTCTCTTAACAAATTCGGCTCGCTCGGTATGGCAGCGTAGCTGCAAATGGTACAGGTACCTACGGAATGTAGGCGCTAGCCTTACAGACCGTGGTTATCGAGTCATTTACTGCCGAAGCGACACGTATAGCCTGTTAGAAAGGACGCTTTTCCCTTTCTTACAGGCTGTAGTGCTGCCGCCCGAAATATACTTGAAGCCTTTATCTATAAAACTTTCTAAAGAAAAACCTTACCTAAAGACTACTCGAAGCGTCACAAATGAATATAACGCGAAATATATTGATATTGAGCAAGGGAGTTTAGTTAGTCATAACTAAGATTTACTTTCACCAGGTACCCTTGCTCTTAACCGTAAAGAACAACGAATGCTTGACAGTGACAATAAGGATAAATAATAATCTTGCACATCTGTTAGTAATGAGATTACATAACTCAAGTAGCGATAATCAGCGCCATTTAAATGAACCTTCCTCAAAAATAATGAATTAACATGGATATGTAACAGATTCTCATTGATAACCAAAATAAATTCTCGTTTTATCCTTTTCGTATACGATAATCGGATATAATAAATCCAGAGCAACATTTAGGTTTTTATTTGTTCTACGAGTTGATAAAGGGGATGCCTCAATGAATAAAGAGAAACTATTAAAAAAGATTCAGAGTGCCCATCAAGGTAATTTATTTTCACTAGAAATTCCTAAGAATACTAAAGAAGATGAAAGCACGATTGAAGATTTGGTTAAAGAATTAGAAAGAGAGGGAAGAATTAAATTAAGAGAGTATGTGCAGCGAGAATATTCCGTTTATTTACATGGAATCATTAAGTATGTATCCGATTAATCGGGTACTTTTTTTATTGGGGTTAAAAAAATTTTAACAGAGACTTTTGAAAAGAACAGAGTACATATAACCCGTCCTATATGTACTGGTACGTCTTTTGTGGCAATAAAAAAACAGAAGCCTATTAGCTCCTGCTCCTACCTAGCTTAACAACATTGCCCGTATACGTGATCTTGATCATCTGCTAAGGTACAATCACCAATATCTCCATACATCTCTTTAAGATAGCCTGCCACCCGGTTATGAATCTCATATAGTGTAGGTTTGGAATAAAGCTCGATCAAATTGATACTAATTACTTTAATAAATGAACAAACGGAAAACAATAGTTCAATAAAACAGCGGCAGTCTAGGACTTTATTTTCCCTAGGCTGCCGATTTTGTAATTCTAAAAACCTCGTGAGATCAGCAACCCCAGTCTAAAACATTATTTTCAACGCACAAAAAGAACGAAACTACTTAATAAGATATTTCTTACTATCTATGATCGCCATTCGTAAAGGCTGTTCTCTTATTACATAATCCTTTTCTGATAGTTGTTTATTAATCAACTGACCATTTATAAACACATGCTGTTTTAATTTCTTGTAGTAGAAAAAACCTGATTTTTCGTAAAACACTAAATTTGTGGCCCATAAGGTTGGCTTATGATATTTTATTATTGCGATTAATTTCTCCCGATTGTTGTTTTCTTTTTATGGTAGTGGCGACAGTCTGCACGACCATCATCGCTAAGGTAATTACAATCAGCCCCACTATTGCTGTTGAGAAGCTATCCGTCGCATCGTAAATCCAGCCAAGAATAAGGGGGCCGGTTGCCCCGATCACATAGCCGGCTGATTGAGTCATGGCCGACCAAGCAGCCGCCTCCTGCGGATTGTTGGTAGCGTCCAAAGGCAGTAGTATATTGAGAGAAAACAATGCGCCGGCGCCTACACCAATAAAGATCGTGGCAACCCACGGTTCAATGGAGGACGCAAGCATCACAAGCCCGACAAGTTCCGACAGCGCTGCAACCGTTAGCCAAAGGCGACGGGAAGGGAATTTGCGAAGCAAGATCGGCAGAACAAGGCTTACCGGAATCTGAACAGCGACGAAAATCGTAAGCGCGCTTGCAGCGTAGGACTTACTATAGCCCATCCCTTGAATAATCTGTGGCAACCAAGCTGTGAATGAATAGAATAGCATCGCCATCAAGCCGAACGTCAGTGTAAGTAGCCACGCTTTCTTATCTGTCCATGGCATTCTCGTCTTCGTGCCGGTTGAAGTGGGATGATCTTGCGGTCTAATATGCCGTATAACGAACAACCACCAAAACAGCACGGCGACGAATGCGATTACCGCCCATATCCCGAGCGCGCTCTGCCAAGAGTTCATACTATTCTGCATCGACACGGTCAAGCTCGAGCTTAGTGCTGCTCCCAGAGTAAGCGCAACCGTGTATATCGCAATCATCGAGGGCACATGCTTAGGAAAGTGGCGCTTAATAAATCCGGGAAGAAGCGGTCCTGCAAATGCAATCCCTATACCCGCGATAAAAGCGGTAATAAGCAAAAATGAGACCGAATTCGTGAAGAACCTAAGAATAGTACCGACTCCGATGACAAGCAGCGACCATCCCAATACCCGCTCAATACCCCATTTTCCGCTGAACTTTACGGCTACAGGAGCGAAGAGTCCCATGCAAAGAACAGGAATCGAGGTCAGCAAACTCGCTACGGAGGCGTTCATTCCTACGCTGTTCCTAATCGTTTCGAGCAATGGTGCGATCGAGTTAATTGACGGACGCAAGTTCAATGATGCAATAAATAAAGCTATTATCATTAGAATATATTTTTTTTTCATGACAATTTCATACTCTCCTATTCGATGTTATTATAAATTTCAATTTAAAATTTACCATTTCTATAATCTTGATAAGCCTGTATGATCTCTTGCTCGGTGTTCATGACGAAGGGGCCTCTTGCAACGACAGGCTCGCGAATCGGCTCGCCGGCATACAACATGACACGCATGCTGCTGCCTGCTTCGATCTTTATTTCGCTCCGTTCGGCAGTTCCCGCAGATCCCATCCATAATACCTGTCCTTGCTTCCCTACGATGCTATCGGACCCAAAGGAGCCTTCGCCGTCCAAAATATACAGAAACCCGTTGTAGGACCCTGGAAGCTCATACTTGAAGGCTGCGCCTGGCTCCATATTGATCTCAGCCATCGTAACAGGAGCAATATTTAATGTATCTGAGGCCTTATCGCCGAGTGACCCGGAAAATAGACGGATTTCAGCCCCGTTTTCATGAATGACAGGCATATCGGTCTTCCGCAAGTCTTGGTATCTGGAGGGTGACATCTTCTGTCCCGAGGGAATGTTCACCCACAATTGAAGAAGGTTTACTGTCTCGCCCTTTGCCGCGTCCTCGAGGTGTTCAACGCCTCTGCCCGCAGTCATCCATTGCGCGTCGCCAGCATGAAGCATACCTGTTCCATGCTTGCTGTCATAATGGTTAAGGTTGCCGTCAATCAAAAAAGTGACCGTCTCCATTCCGCGATGAGGATGGATGCCAAACACTCCGCTGCGCATATGGTCATGTGCCATGAGCAGAAACGGATCATGCTCTTCCCAATGACCGGGTTCAACTATCCACGCCATCGTATGAATGTCGCTATTTCGTTGGAAATGAGGGGTGCGGACACTTTTTATGCCTCGACTAAATACATCTAGATTGGTCATCATGATCTTCCTTCCGTAAATTATTTATTAACTAACTAATAAAGGTGTTAGTCGGTGTGGATTCATTATGCAACGAATCGAATGATTTATGAAGTAGGCACAACAATGAAACCGTGTATCTTCAAAGTAACCTTGCGGATTAGCAAAGCTTCTAAATGGCCTTTACGAGTCGAATCGTATTAAAATTGAAATTACGATACAATAGGATAGTCAACAGGATGGAGGATCAAAAATGGATGAAAAACCGGATAATTGTAAAGTCGCGACAACGTTGGATATGATTGTGGGTAAGTGGAAAATCGCCATAATGCTCCATTTGCTTCATAATGGGACGATGAGGTTTAATGAATTACGAAAAATAATGCCTGGCGTTACTCAAAAAGTGCTCACCTCCCACTTGCGAGAGTTGGAGGAGGAGGGAATAATCATGCGGGTAACTTACCCTCAGGTTCCTCCGAAGGTTGAATATTCGATGACCAAATACGGGGAGTCGCTCCAAATGGTTCTTGATATGATGCATGACTGGGGAGTGTCTCATTTGGCACGAAAGCAACGGCAGCAATCGCGACAACTGTTAGAGAATGACAATGGTTAACATTTGATACTTACTTTTAATACAGGAGGGGCTGCAATGAGCAGCCCCTTCGCCACGCTATTTGGCAGGAGTGTGCAGAAAGTCCCAGCACCTGACAGGGTACCCAAGATAATATCCATCTGGATAATGGCTTATTCAATATTTATCATTTTGAAAACAAAATTCTTCTCCATTTGCTACACATTCTTGAATCTCAACAAATTCGTTTAAGGTTATAATCGGACACCTACTTTTTTCAAGCTATAACAATATAACTCCTGTACTTAACCTACCTGTCAGTTACTTTAAGTACATTCCTTCACAATCTCTTTTTTCATAAATATCTAAATTCTTCACCGAGTGTTATTCAATAAACTGGCCCGATTGTGGAAATTCAAAGTATTAAAACAAACTTTCATAAATGTTATCTGTTGTTCAACCAAGGAAGAACTTCTTCATGTTTATAGGTATTTTCAGTTTCTGAAATAATTTGAGAAAGTAGAATATCAATGGAATCCGTTAATGAGTTTAGCGCTTGTAGGACTGACCCATTCTCAAATTGATCCAATGGCTCAGGTAACTCATCCTCATCTAAAATAAAATAGTCTCCATTAGGAAGAACCATAATATCAATAATCAAATCCTCAAAGGATACCAATTTATCGGTTATATATGTATTTTTTACAATATTAAGATAGGAGCCTAAATACTTCCCTTTATTATCTCTCCAGATGTATAAATTATATGGACGATCTTTCCAGTAATAAGCGATTGTATAACTACCTTTAGGAATAGTTAATGTTGTTTGGTTTGCTATCATCGTAAAGGATTCTTGTATGATATGGAAAAGCACTACATTTTGATTTTGTACTTTTAACAGCTTACAGCTATATTCTAAAACTACGGAGTCGTACCGTATTTTTCTTTCAATTATTTTATCGCCACTTTGAATAGTTGGAATACTTAAATTCACCACTGTTTTAGTTTCTCCTTCCTAGCTAATGTTTCTTCCCATAACAATTGTCTTTATTAATCGTAACATAGATTTGTCCTTTCCCTTTATTAATCGTACATCGCTGATAAACCAATATTTTATTCTATTAAATGACCCGATTGTTGAACACAAGTTAAACAACACTCTTCAACTAACCTGCCCCGTTAGTGTCAGTACATTTCTTCACAATCTCCGCAATGGTATTAACATAAATATCCAATAAAAACCTTAACTCTAAGAGAGGTGAGATCATTTTAATCAAACTTTTTTTTATAAATTATCAGTCTTTATTACAAAGCAACATGAAATTCGAACAGCATTTTCACCACCATTATTTAGTAGGCAAATAAAAATGGCTACTCATAAAGGGTAGCCGTTATCGGGTGAAGGTTAATCCATTATATGTAACTCTCATGTCTGCCCGTTCATCACACGAGACAGTCTATGATTGAATTATCTGTGCCCATCAGGATACAAACTACAAACAATCAAGCTGTGTTCAAATTCATACATATTTAAATAGAAAATACTCTGGAGAGTAACTCATCCCCAGAGTATTTTTACACTATCTTTATATATTTTTATTTTATTTAACAGCTTCTTTTAATTCCTTACCTGGTTTAAAAGCAGGAACTTTAGAAGCAGCAATTTGTATTTCTTCTCCTGTTTGTGGGTTTCTACCCGTTCGAGCTGCTCGGTCGCGCACTTCAAATGTGCCAAATCCAACTAATTGGATTTTTTCTTCTTTAGCAAGCGTAGTAGAGATTGTTCCAATTAGTGCATCTACTGCTTTTTTAGCGTCTTCTTTTGTTAGTTCTGCTTGTGTTGCCACAGCATTCACTAGATCCGTTTTGTTCATCGTCAAACACCTCGTCCTTTTATCTTAAATAGTATGTAGTAGTGACAATATAAACATAACATACGTTCGGTATGTCTGTCACTTGTAATGCTAGTGAATAGGTAGTTATATTCTAGTCATTATTGCTAAGAATATCTTTTTACGAAAGTCCGATAAGGAGTATTATGTAAACTGATACTCAGGTAGGTACAACATATTGAACGAGAAGTTAATAATATTAATTCAGTACTACCCTGAATTCCATATTCAACTTGAGGTAACTATTTTTCTCAAAAGGTAGCATTTTTAATCAAGCTATTGCAATTTAGATCTAATAAGGTTGATACGAATTCGGCCATTTTAAAATGTTGGTTTGGAATAAAGTTTGATTAAAAAATGCTATTCAATCCTTATTTAACAGCAAATGCAAAAACTCCATTTTGAAAAAAGATTGATCAAAATGGAGTTTTTCTTTTTAACAAGTATGAGACTTTTATAAAAAAGTTTGATCATTTCCTAATAGTGTTGCTCCACAATCGCGCCCGATTGCGGAAGACCGTAATCAAAAGAATCAATACTTTACCGCTATTTCTTATGGTGCTAACGTACCCGTTACACATTAAGTACATTTCTTCACATTCTCAAGTAACATGAACAATTGGAGGATTTTTCTTCCATATAAAAGACCTATAAATAATGGGTCATGTGTATTTAATCTGTTAAAGTTTATTTTGAATTCAACGAGATTTTCCGATTAACTTGTGCAATCACCCTATTATTGTAGTGGAACAATAGTAAGAAAAAAATATCTATCTAACCATGCTATTGTTTCTTTTTCTCTTCCTTTTTTAGACGCTTCTCTTCCTCTTTTTTCAATTTCTCTTCCTTTTTTAGACGCTTCTCTTCCTCTTTTTTCAATTTCTCTTCCTTTTTTCGACTCTTCTCTTCCTCTTTTTTCAATTTCTTTTCTTCTTTTTTGAGTTTCTTTTCTTCTTTATTTCCGCCATTATTAGGATGAATTATTACATTGTCGTTCTTAGGTGGAACTTCTGCAGAATCAATTCCTTTTATATAAAGTTCATTATTCACTCTGTAGACACTTTCTGGTTGCTGAAAATTTGCTGTGTCCGTTCCGAAAGCTTCCATCATTGCTTTAAACATTAACTGTGAGATTTTCGTCGGATTTCCACTCATATAGTTGCCCTGTCCGTTTTGAGTGTAACCCGTCCAGACAGCCATGGTGTATTGTGGTGTATACCCTGCAAACCAGCTATCATTTGTAGCTGAGCTTGGGTATCCATATTTAGCTCGAGTTTTTTCATCAAAATTGGTTGTACCTGTTTTCCCGGCAACATCAAGTCCGGAAACATTTGCAGTTGTTCCTGTCCCAGCATTTACGACTGTGCGTAACATATCAGTTACCATATAGGCAGTGTAATCCTGCATCACTCGTTTTGATTCCTCGGCAAAGCTAACCTCTTTGCCATCAGGGAAAATAACTTTTTGGACAAAATGTGGTTGAGTGTATACCCCTCCATTTCCAAAAGCACTAAAAGCTCCAGCCATATCCAAAGGATTAACGGTATTGCTTCCGATTGAGTAGGATTCATATACCTGATTATTCTTAAAAGTAATGCCAAGTTGCTCTGCAAAATTCTTTGCTTTTTCCATCCCTACCTCTCTCATTGTGAGTAAAGCAGGAATATTGTAAGAGTATTGTAATGCTGTCCGTATAGTTATGATTCCGTGGTATTTACGGTCCCAGTTAGAAATAGGTTGACCATTTGAATACGATGTCTTCTGGTCATGGATTAAATGACCAGTGGACCATTTTAAATGTTCAATCGCAGGTCCATAATCAAAAATAGGCTTAAATATGGAGCCAGGTTGACGTTTCATCTCGATTGCAAAGTTGTGCCCTAGAAATCCTGCTTTAAAGTCGTTTCTCCCGCTTCCAATCGCCCTAACTTCACCCGATTTTGTATCTAAAAAGACAAAGGCACCTTGAAAATTTGGATTTGGATAAGCAATAATTTCATCTGTGTTCAGCATTCTGTCAGCATAATCCTGAGCTTTTGGATCCAATGTAGTATAAATAGATAATCCGTCCGTGTTGATGTCAACATCCTTCAATTTTCCCTTTACTTCTTTTACAGCAGCATCCAAAAATGCTTCATATGGCATGCTCTGTTGCGTATTCTTTTGTACGAGACCTTCTGTTACAGGCACTTTTTCTGCTTCCTTCATTTGTTTTTCCGTGATATAGCCATCTCGATGCATCGAGCTTAATACGATGTGACGGCGCTTCGTGGCTGCTTCTTTGTTTTCCGGTATAGTTGGATCATAATTGTTCGGACTCTGTGTCAGTCCGGCTATCATCGCCGCTTGAGCAAGCGTCATTTTTTTCAAATCATCGGACTCAATACCGTAATAATTCTTAGCTGCGGCAGCCACTCCGTAAGAGCGGTTTCCAAGGTAGATTTTGTTTAAATACATCATTAAAATGTCCTGCTTGGAATATTTTTTTTCCAACTGATACGCTAAGTCCCATTCTTGCACTTTACGTTTCAGTGTTTTCTCTGGAGTCAGAAAAGAATTTTTAATGACTTGCTGTGTAATCGTACTACCTCCCTGAGATCCGAAATCCCCGGTTACGTTCACGAAAATCGCCTTGGCTGTCCGTTTGAGGTCGATCCCAAAATGTTCGTAAAAATGGGAATCCTCGGTGGCAATAAAGGCATGTTCCAACACTTTTGGCACTTGATTGTATGTAATTTTCGTCCGTTTTTCCCTCCCGTATTCATAAAGGAAGTTTCCGTCTTTATCATAAAATTTAGTAGAAAGCGGATCCACTAGCTTAGAAGAATCTAAGGTAGGTGTACCCATAATCATTGAAGCGAGCGTAATGGCTCCTGCTCCTGTTGAAACAAGACCGAGTACCAAACAGACAATGACCATTTTTTTAAACAACGATCCTTTTTTCAGTATACCAATACTTCTTTGTTTATTTTGGTTTGTTTTTTCTGCTTTTTTTCGTTCCTCACGAGATTGATACGCTTCTTCAGACATTCATATTCTCTCCCATATAAAGTTAATATAAGATAAAAAGCTTGTGTCGATATTATAGTTTAATGTGATTAAATTTCGGGTCATCTTTTTCATGAACTCCTATATAACGGATTGAAGAACGATTGACCCAATAATCCCCATGGTCACCTTTCGTAAGAAAGTATTTGCGCTGTTCAATCTTTTCTACTATTTCTTGTATAACTTGTTTCTTGCTAATATCTGCCTTTTTCATTATTCTTTCTCGTTTAATATCATCCTCTAAGGTATAACAAACTATAAATTCCTTCATACTAACTCCTCCATTTAAAACTTACAAAGTTGATCAAATTCTATAAATCTACAGTTGGATGTTAATTTACTTGAGCCTATTTATATAGGTTCGTAAGAACCCTTAACTTTATTGGGGATTATGGGGTGTAGTTTAAACCAAAAATAAAAAAGAGCTGCCGCAGCAACTCATTCCTCTTCAACAAACCTGCTTCTTTACTTTAAGTACATAATATCACAATCTCCTTTAAAATTTAGCATAGGGATCTAATTCTCTTTAAAGGAGTTGCTCTACAATATGGCCCTATAATGAAAAAAAGCAATCTTCTTTATTGAAGAATCGCGCCCGATTACTGAAGATTACTAAGCTTCTATAAGCTTTAGTATTATTTGGTCAGCCACGTTTTTTCTAGTTGACCATTTTTTTACTTATATTCAATTCCTATTATGAACTCGGTAGCAACACTGCATTTTTAGGTTGAGAAGATTTCTCCCAATTTATCAAGTTCATCTTCATCAACTAATTTATTTTTCCTAACATAGAATTCTGTTTCAATCTTAAGATTCGCAAAAATAGGTTGAGTTAATCTCATAATTTGTTGATTTGTCTCAATTTCAATGATTATTGAAGATTTCTGTACAACCTCATCAAGAATATTGATAATGATTTTCTTAAATTTATGTTCTTTCATAATTCCTCCACTAATTCAAGACCCTACAATGTTCTTATTTTAAACGAAGATTTTAATATGTCCAGTTACAATGTTTTACAATGGGTAAACCCTACAAGTTTCCCTGTTTTAACTTTGTAAGTCCGTATAATTCTAAAGCTACCCCAATATATAAATGAAAATATATGTAGATGTAAGTTTAATACATAAAATGTGAAATAAAGTATAAAAGATGAAGGGCTAGATGTAGCCTTGGGATAAAGTTTGATTAAAACTACCTTACAAATCCATATTTCACGAAAATTAAAAGAATCCCTTTCGAAATAGATTAATTTGTAACCATGTCCTTGTTCCACTTACCTGCCTCGTTAGTATAGTAAATAAACTGTAAACAGATTGTTACGTAAATAACGTTGTTGGGGGAGACTTTAATGTATATAATTTATATTCGTTAAGGAGTGACTGAAAAATGATAAGCGTAACAGTGGATAAGTTGAAATTCAAGAAGCAATTATCGGTGATTGAACAAAACACAATGAAAGATTTTCTGTATACCTGGGTAGGTAGCTCAAGCAAAGGATTGGATGACTTTTTTCAACTTGAGTATACGGTAGATGTATTTGCCAAAATGGAAAAAATGACGAATGACAACGATTTGTTGATTTCTGATGATGATTATTTCAAATATATAACTGTGACGGAAGATAATCAATATGTAATAGGTGTTTTAGATATGAATTCAGAATTAAAACATAGAATCATTTCACTAGAGGATATAAAATAATTCTTTTTTTCTTTAATCCATTTAAAAAGAGGCAGCGTGGTAAACTGTTTTTTTTCACTTTTATCTTATACGACGTTATTGAACAAACCTGCCCCTTTAGTTTAAGTAGAATCCTTCACACTCTCTATAAAGTTGCAGCTAATGATACACAATCAAATTATCTCTATATTAGTTCTTATGTTGTCTAATAAAACGTGTACCAATCTAATCGTTGTATAGCATCACATTCCTGACGATACCCCAGTAAACTATATTTAGAGCTTGTTTTAAATATAGTGATAATTTATTCCTCGTTATATTAGCCTTTGCTATCATGAGCAAAGGCTATATTTTTTGACGAGTTTCTTCTATTATATATGATTTATTTCAATGATCCCTCGTACTCCTTGACTAACTTATAAAAAGTCGTCTTTTTAACATTTAATTCTTCCATGGATTTAACAGCAGTCATCTCTCCTGCTTTCCAATGATCATAGACTTCTCTGAATTCTTCAGTGACCTCAACTTTAGGTCGACCAAATACTGTTCCATTTTATATAGCCAAATCAATGCCCTCACGCTGCCGTTTTCGAATTCGATCCCTTTCTTCTTCCGCCGCCCAGGAAAGAATCTGCAAAACAAGATCCGCAATGAAAGTTCCTAAACTATCCTTAAATTGAGTCGTATCGAGTAAAGGCATATCTACCACCACTATATCGGTCCGGATGTTCTTCGTGATGTCATTCCACTCCTGTAAAATTTCTTCTTTGTTCCGTCCAAAGCGATCCAAGGAATGGATATATAGCACATCTCCTTTTCTCAACATTCGTTTAAGCAACTGATATTGAGTTCGATTAAAGTCCTTTCCACTTTGTTTGTCCATGAAAATATCTCGTTCGCCTATTCCCTTTTCTTTCATCGCCTCAAGTTGTCGTCCCTCGTTTTGATCCTTGCTGCTAACTCGTATGTATCAAAACTTTCGAACGTCCATTTAAATCTCCTTCATTTTGGTTCTTTTTCTATTATTCTATCAAAAACGTTCATAAAAGTATATCCAATTCAACGGACGTTCGTAAATCAATTTAAAAGGTTTATGAACGCTAATTTCGACAGTTTTCAAACAAAAATCATCCGTTCATAAAAGTGTACTTTTGCGAACGTTATAACTAAAGAACCTTATAATATCAATTGTAAATATAAAATCATTCATAAATTCTTAGCTGTACATATTTTGTTAAATCTGAAGGTGGAACTTAATTTTCCACTACATCGGTTAGGTTACATCATGTCGCCCGTAAGGTGAGAGTGTGTAATATCGTTAACGTTTTGTGCAAAAAGTGCGAGTTTATCAGGGTTCGGTTAATTTCGATCTGTAATATCTTTAACGGGAATTAACCTTTTTTTCACAAGATTGCGTTAGCAAAATGTTAGCATTTTATATTAGGAAACTCTTGTGCGGTAAAACAATTAAGTTACCTTTTAATATTACACAAATATCAATGTTTATCTGTAGATAGACATCCAATCTATATTCATTGTCATTAAATAGTGTCTTATTTTGAGTTTCGATTGCTATATTCCTTTTTCAAGAAATTGTTTACCACTAAGAATCTTTACCATTGTTTAAGCCGAACTTCATACCGGTATGTTCTACTACACTGGGCCAACTAAGTTTTAACCTACGGCAATTAGTAGTACTATAGACTTGATCCTTCCTCTTTAGCAAATCATAGTCCCTTTGACTTGTTGATCCGATTCTTAGTAATTCTTTTTTCAAATTATCAAGAGTCTCTTCCATTGTTCTCACAACCATCACCTAGACGTTTTGATTTTTTTGAAATTTTAATCACTTTTAACCAATTATTATAATAGGCAAGGTTAGACCAACATTAAAGAATATCCTTGCAGTATCCCATTCTAAGATATATAAGCCTTCCGTTTTAACATAATAAAACCACTAAAAAAAGAATACCGAGCAGAAAAAACTACTCAGTAAAATATTAAACCGTATTATCAGCTCATTCTATCACAGAAACAACAACTTTTTTCACTTGCTATCGGTAAATATTAACCAAAGAGGCAGCACCAATAACCCCAGCATCATTGCCTAACTGCGCTAGTCTCAGTTTTGTGCTTGTTTTTATCTGTGGGAATGCATATTTTTTGAAATACTTTTCGACTCCACTAATTAACATCTCTCCAGCTGCAGATACTCCACCACCAATGACGATTGTTTCAGGATGTAATACATTGGCTATATTACTACAAGCTAAACCTAAATAAAAATAAAACTTATCGACTACTATTTCAGCTAATTGATCCCCTGTTTTTGCTTGATCAAACACTGTTTTAGCAGTCACTTCTTGGCCATCATCAATCAGATACTTTAATTTGGAATCACCAGCATATTCTTCTGAAAGATCTCTTGCTATTCGAACTATACCCGTTGCACTTGCTACTGTCTCTAAACATCCAACGTTACCACAAGTACACTCGTAGCCAGTAGGATCAACATTAATATGACCGATTTCACCTGCAGCACAAACACCATGGACTAAATTACCTTCTGCAATAATTCCTCCACCTACACCTGTGCCAAGTGTCACGAATACAACATTGCCACTTCCTTCACCTGCACCTTTCCATTGTTCTCCCAAGGCAGCAACATTGGCATCATTGTCAATGTAAAAAGAAATTCCTGTTCCCGCTTCGATTTGTTCTTTTACTGGTTGTAATGTACGCCAGTTTAAATTATACGCACCAATCACAGTACCCTTATCTATATCCACTGATCCTGGAGAACCCATTCCGATACCAGAAAAATCATCAGCCGATAGTCCGTATATTTCAAGACGGTGATTAATGGATTTAACAATGTCAGGAACAATATTCTTTCCTTCGTTTTGAATATCCGTTTTAATACTCCACTTTTGTTGTACTTCTCCCTCTGCTGTTAAAATAGCAAATTTTACTGTTGTTCCACCTAAATCAACACCAATTAATTTTTTCATGTTATCCTCCGCCTTTATTAAAAAAATACAGGTGAGATACCCCACTTTCCTATTTTTTTGTTGCATTTGACGATTCCATAATGATACTACGACAAGGTATCCGTTAAAATTAGTTGCCAATGAAGGAAACATTATTTTTTATACATTCACTACAGCTTTATGCTCAAATAAAACTGGTGCTTTGCTATCGGCAGCTTTATAGAAATGATCAATAATATTCATCATGTATCCCCCGTCTTCTGCTGGTGCGTACAGTATCTCTTCATTTTTCTTTAGCTCGCTTAAAATTTTCAACAGCTGGAGCAGATATGATTCCTAGTTGCATTGTTTCTTACTCCATTTCTTTATGATTAAATGAATACAAATTTATAAAGTTTATAAATATATTTTAAGAAAGAATCTTGATATGTTCTTCCTAATAATTAAGGGATTTAATGATAAAATTTAATACAAATTAGCATATCTTTTTTGTCAAAACACAAAAAGGATAAAAATTAACATATTACTTTAATCCTCTTCACTACAATTATTTTGTTTAAACTATTAGTATCTTCTAACATAAAAACTCCTCCGAATACTGTTATGTTGGTTGGCGATCCAAACATATTCTAGCACCACGGAAGAGTTTTTTAATACCTCGCTGTAAGCTTTCCTGAATCCTAGACCGAGCCCAATTTTCTCCATAATAAGAGAGCGAAACATTTTCGCTCTCTTAATAAGTTAAACAACAAAGTTACGCATATAACGAGAACTTTGTTTAATTGAACGTTTTACATCATCGTAATCCTTCTCAAAAGCTTTATCTTCAATTTCAATACAAGTATATCCGTTATACCTAATATCCGTTAAAGTAGAAACATACTTAGCCCAATCAACATCACCTAAACCTGGCAGTTTTGGACTCATATATTCCAAAGGTGTAGCCATTACTCCTACATCTGCAAGCTTTTCATGAAACACTTTAATATCCTTATAATGAACATGAAAGATCTTTTCCTTAAATTGATAAAGCGGTTTTATATAATCAATTTGTTGCCAAATAAAATGAGATGGATCATAATTAAGACCGATAAAATCACTATTTAATATTTCAAAAACTTGTCGCCAAATATTAGGAGTAGTCATAATGTTTTGTCCTCCTGGCCATTCATCTTCCGTAAATAACATTGGGCAGTTTTCAATTCCAATTCGGACATTTTGTTTTTCAGCATATTTCACTATTGGCTTCCAAACAGTTTCAACTTCTTTTAGGTTTTCAGATATCGTCTTATGTTGCATGCGTCCAATAAAGGTAGTAATCATATTTACCTCAAGCATTTTTGAGGCATCAATTAGACTGTATAAATGATCAATCGCCTCTTGACGTTTCTCCAAATCTTCATCTAAAGGATTGGGATAGTATGCTAAAGCCGAGATTTCAACTCCTCTATCTCCACAATATGATAATATTTCTTTTGCTTTTTCTTTCGTCAAATTAACTGTATCAATATGAGAAACTCCAGCATAACGTCTTTCAGCTTTTCCCTTCGGCCAACAGGCAACCTCTACACAGTCTAATCCATTCTCGGCTACAATATCTATCATTTCCTCAAAATTACTTTGGTCTAAAATTGCGCTTACAATTCCTAGTTTCATATTCTGTCCTTCCTTCTTTTTAATTTCATGAAATATCAATATAGGGATGAGATAATACTCATCGACTTTTCCCTTTACTTAATAATATATCCAACGATAAAAACATTCTTCGTAAGTTATGGCCAATATGTACTAGTTATTTGGTAAATTAAAAGAATCAAGAACTTTTTAATTAGCAAAAAGACAAAATCTGATATATATTTGTTGCTGTCAAATATTAATCTTTTATTAATTACCTGATATATGAATTTAAAAGAACTCTGCCGAAATAATCAGACAGAGTTCTTCTTAAATTGCTTCGATTATAAAACTTCTAGATTTTTTAATGCTCGGTATATCCCATCATTGTCATTTGAATCAGTAATTATATCAGCTACTTGTTTTACTTGCTGACTAGCATTTCCCATAGCTATTCCAACCCCAGATAATTTCAACATCTCTAAATCATTATTTCCATCACCAAAAGTAATGATATCTTTTCTGGAGATATTCAGTTTCTCAGCAAGCTGAATTATAGTGGCAGCTTTAGATCCCATTTTTGGAATGACATCTACGCAATATTCATGCCATCGAACAAATCGGAATTCAGGAAAATCCGCTTCGAACTTATTATCAACTTCTTCACCAAAGAAGGCCAATCCTTGATAGATTTCATTTTCATCTGCATAATTCAAATCGTATTCTGGAAGTGAGCCACCAAGAGAGATCATTACTTCATCCATCTTTGGAACATTAATTGAGGAAGTTCGACGTATTCCATCTAAGCTTGTTACCGCAATATCAATTTTCTTTTGATTCAAAGAGCTAATTAATTCTTGTAATATCTTAGAATTAAGGGTATTTTTATAGACTTGCTGATGATTCATAAAAGCTGCAGAACCATTGCAAACAACGTAATTTTCAAGCTCTAATTTATCCAATATATCTTGAATGAGAAAACGGCTTCTACCCGTCGCTACCATTACAACATGTCCACTTTTTCTTAAGCTATCGAGAGATGTTACAGTACTATCGAGTATTTCTTTCTGACTATTCAATAGTGTTCCATCAATATCAAAGGCAAATAGTTTTCTTTTCAATTTAGATTCTCCTTGAATATATCCAAAAATTATTTAATTAGAGTTTTTTAATTCTTGACTATTCTACTAGCTTGTAATTTTATCGATAAAATTTTATGTTTTCTACTTAAAGCTAAAACACTATCATATTAGGGTTTGAAGTTAATAACCTTAATTTTCTCAATTATCATATGCTGCGTCATCAAAGCTAAACATCCATGTCGCTAGAAATGTAACTACTATCGTTATTCCTATACTGCACAATGCTAAAATAAAGTTTGTATTTGTACCATCTGGATTCATAAAAATTGGTAATGTAAAAAATGATGGCGGAGCAAAAGCAAATATTTTCACATTAGCAATTGCGCAAAAAATACCATTTGCTATACATCCAATGAATGTAGCATATAAAGGTTTCTTCAACCGAATAGTTATCCCGTAAAGCGTCGGTTCTGTAATACCACTAAAAAAAGCAGTAAATGCACTGTTAGCCGCCAATTGTCGAAGCTTATTTTTCTTAGTCTTAAGCATTACAGCTAAAGCTACTGCAAATTGAGAAAAATTCATACCGATGAATGCAATTAATAATAAATTATCATAACCAAGGTTTTCAAAATTAGATAAAATTAATATTGGTGTTAAGGCAATATGCATACCTGTCATAACAAGTAATGGAGCTAAGGAAGCTACTAAAAGTATCGCTAGCCAACTTGCATTGCTATAAATTACTGATAAAACACTACCTAATCCTTTACCCAAAAGAAATCCCGTTGGTCCAGTAATACCCAGAGTTATAGGTAACATAATTAATATTATAAGAAGAGGTTTAAAAACATATTTTGCGGCATCGGGTACATACCTGTCTGCAAATTTTTCTACATAAGATAAAACCCAAATGCTTAGAATAATAGGAATCAGGCTTGATGAATAATCAATTAGAGTTATAGGTATTTTAAAAAGATCTATGTTTTCCCCAATTTTTACTAATTCCAATATATTAGGATGAAGCATTAACCCACCAATGAATAAAGAATAAATAGTATTACATTTAAACCTAACGGAAGAAGTGTAAGCCAACAATATTGGTAAAAAATAAAAAACTACATTGGCAGCTGTACTTAAGATAGTATAAGTACTACTTTCTTGATTCATTCCGATTTTTGAAAGAACAACTAATAACGCTGAGACAAACCCACTAGCCATAATTAGTGGCACAGTTGGACTCAGTATGTCAGATAATACATTTAGAACTCTATTAACTATAGATCCTTTAACGTTTTCTTTTGCATCATCATTGGCACCCACATTGTAAAAATTTCGTATATTTTGATAGACCTTATTTACCGTATTTCCGATAACAATTTGTAGGCCTCCCATGGAGTCTACTACCCCCAAAACCCCAGAAATATTTTTTAGCCTCTCTCTATCAACTAATTTGTCATTGTTAAGAGTTACTCTTAATCTTGTTGCACAATGTCCCATCGATCGGATATTCTTTTCACCGCCTAACGCTGAAATAATCGAACTCTCCAATCTATTTTCTATATTTATATGCTCATTTGAATTCTCTATCTGATTTTCTGCCTCAATCTTTTCTAACCCAATTAATACTTTTTCTTTAGAAGCATGATTTTCACAAGTGAATTCAATCACTTCATAAGAAGAACTGTTTAATATTACTATAGGAATTACTGAATCATAACCATTTTGTTCGATTTCATTTAGATTAAACTTCATTATGAGATCTCCTGATTGGACAGAATCATTCTCTGTTACCATAGGCTCAAAAAAAACACCATTTAACTTTACGGTGTCTATCCCAATATGAATAAGTAACTCACATCCATTATTGCTTTTCAATGATATAGCATGTTTTGAAGGAAACACACTGACCACTGTGCCATCAAAAGGGGCATAAATTTCTCCAATTTCAGGTTTAATCGCAATTCCTTTTCCCATGATTTCATCAGCAAAAATTGGATCATTGACTTTTTTAAGCGGAACAACTTCCCCCTTAGAAATTCCAATGATTTGTTCGACTATTCTTTCTCCCATTAGTTAAAATCCTTTCCTATTTTATATGATTAAAGAAAAATAAATCGCTTACATATTTTATTATTATACAAAAACTACTTAATAAGAAGCTCAATGATTTACTTTTGTTAATGCTTTCAATCTATATTGTATAACATATCCCCTCTAAATTATTTGCGAATCATGTCCAAAATCTAATTGTTATTTGATGAAAAAGAAAAAGTCGAAAAAAATCTAAAAAAAACAGCAAAATTTAATATATATTTATTGTCCTTCATAATTATTATAGTGATAATATTGCACTGAACAATGGAATGGTTACGGAAAGTTTCTATTTGGCATGAGAACCTATACGATGAACAGTAAAACTACCAGAGGACTATCAAAAAAGGAGATTATAAAGAGCAAATTGACTCATGGGCCGTCTATTGCAAAATAAAAGTACAGAGATATACAGAGAATTCGTGAAGAAGATCACTGCATAA
Organism: Peribacillus sp. JNUCC 23; assembly: GCF_053653995.1. The sequence goes on along the minus strand of NZ_JBSJXW010000002.1, from coordinate 18,487 downwards.
AAAAAGGCTTGCCCGCCCCAAAAATAACCTCTACTGTTTGATTGACGAAGTCTTACAGGTGGAGGAATCGAAAGGATGCTTATGGTTTCCGTAATTATCATAATTTCAAAAATACGGTTTTCATGTACCTTGAAAATATTTCCGAAAGACACAAAGAAGCAGCCAAGCGACTAAGGTCACCTGACTGCCGGCTGATTTCTATAGAATTTCTGTTAACCAACACTCGTTGACAAAGAGCCAAAAAATATTATTTAGTTTTTATTGTTCAGTAGGAATTGCATTCACTTTCAAAGCACTTTTATTTTCGAAATATTTCGTTTGAAGATTGATAATAGTAATTGACAACGCTGCTACAATCCCTGGAATAGCAAAAGTAAGAAACCAAACTGTGATTGATACATTAGCTGTTAAAAGCATACCACCTACGATTGGACCTAGCATTCCACCAATTCTACCTGTAGAATTAGCAAATCCTAAACCTGTGGTTCTGATTTCCGCAGGATAATATTGCGAAGTAAAAGTATTCATTAATGAATGTGCTGAAAAAGCAAACATCCCAATTAAAGCAACAAAAAAGTATAAAACAATTAAGTTAGCTTTAACACCCATTCCAAATAAACTAATTGCTCCAATTACATAAATCACAGGCATTAAAATTTTGAAACCAATTCTATCAACTTTTATTGCCCATAGAATTGTTCCAATCAAAGTCCCTAGATTTAAAACAATTGAAAACGTTAAACTTGAGCCAAGGGCATAACCATTTTGATTCATCACTTGTGGCAACCAAATATTCACACCATTTATTGTCAGTAAACCACAAATATAAATCAAAGTAATTAAGACTGTTCCAAGAAAAAATCTTTTGCTGAAAAGTTGTAAATAAGGTAGTTTTTCCACTTTTTTCTCTTGAACTTTAGTCGTTTCCATTGATTGTGCCGTAATTTCTAAAGTTTTTTTATAGTTTTCGTCAATTTTGTAAAGTAACTTATCTAATTTTTCATTTTGATTGTTTTTAGCTAAAAATTGCGCTGATTCTGGAATTATCTTTATAAAGATCGGAATTAAAATCAGTGGTAAAATTGATAACCATAAAACAGGTTCCCAACCAAATCGTGGCATAACATTCATCGCTACGAAAGGTGCAAGCATCCCTCCAACTTGGTTCCCACAGATAGCAAATGCAACCATTTTTGCTTTACTTGTTTTAGGGGAATATTCTGTTAGAAGTGAAATCACAATAGGTGTCGCTCCGCCACTTCCTACACCAGCCATAAATCGGCAAATCCCAAACATTAAACCACTATCGGTAAAAGTTGCAAGGACAATGAAAAAATTAAAAATGAAGATAGAAACAATCAATAATTTTTTCACACCAAATTTGTCAGCCAAAAAACTTAAGGATATTGCTCCAAACATCATCCCAAACATCGCTGAACTGCCGATAAATCCAACTTGTGTTGAACTAATATTCCATTCCTTTATAACAACTGGAACAATTGAACCAAAAACAGAAAGTTCGTATCCTGAAAAAGTAATGATGAAAAAACAAATGAATAATAACAACTTGTGAAATTTGGTAAACTTGCTATTATCGAGAAAAGAACTAAGGACTATTTTATTCATAAAAAAACTCCTTTTCTTATAAATTTTACAGATGGAAAATCATAAAAAATAAAACGATACGCCGCGTTTGATTTCTTCAAATGTTCTAGGTTCTTTCCTATTGATATCAAATATTTGAAGTTTACGTGTACAGTAACAATAAAGTCATTTAATTTTGAAGCGTTAAACTCGCATAAAACCCTTTTAAATTCAGATCAAACAAAAAATAAGTTGTTTAATTTCGATCGTAACATGAAGAGTAAATTTCAAAACTAATGATAATAAAGTTGTTTAAAATGTTAATATTCAAACTACTTTGTTGCCATTCAACAACATATTTTTATTTTTTATAAGAAAATTTTTGATAGATCGTGATGAGTTGGTCTAATTGCTGACTGCAATAGATGGTCTCACGGCTATTTAATCCACTTATTTTAGCAATCTGAAACAATTCTTTTCTCAGTTGATTAATTCTATATTCTATTGCATCTAACTCTATAAATATCATACAAACTCCCCTAATTACCTTAAACTGGTTATTAATAAAAATCCTTTCTTAGGTCGGTAGATTGATGAAGTCTTATATTTATTTAGTCTTTTCGCCTGTACATGTAATATTAAACAACTTTATTATCACTCAACATTACGTGGATATTCAACTCCATCCACTTTAATGTAGTAGCCATTATGTGAGGATAGGAAAACGCCTCGATAATTGGCAATTTTCATTTTCATCAACATCATTTTAGAGACTGCCTTAGCAGATTAAGACATTAGCAAACATTGTTTATCCTCCTTTGATTTATTTGCTTTCTATAATTTTATGCTATATTGTAAGCGGCAACTATGGGATATTTATTCTCAATATTGCTAAAATCATTCTTCTTTTCCACTTTCTATTGTTTGCATTTTTTGAGACAACAAAATCATAATGTTAAATTTTGTCTTCATCAAGAAATGTAGTTTTTTCCCAAAAAATAAGGGATCTAGCAACTTCCTAATGTAAAGTTACTCGATTCCCTATTGTGATTAAAACTTGGGACCATAGAGAGCAGGAAACTGATCGGCAGGAACTCCGCAAAAATATTAGACAAGACCTATGAATAAGTCATGATGCCTGTCAGAATGAACACAAATACAGAGATAATCAGATCTTAATTTTGATATTTTTCCATTTATTAAAAAGTAAGCGTCAAAAAGCCCCCACCTTCATGAGGATGGGAGCTTATATTATTATTTTGATAACTTGTTAAAGGCTACTGATAAAAAAGGAAATAGGCGAAACTCATTTATTATTATTAGTAAAATCTGATATATATTATCCTTTTAAATTATTGCGAGTTTAATCTTAACTTCCAACCTATTCAATTCCTTTGTTGAAAACGTGGAGAAATAGTATTACAAAAGGTTCAAGAATATACCATTTTACTTTTCACTCTGTAAACTAGTGTCTTTTTTCATATCAAACATCCAGTAGCCCAAATAAAACAATTTAATGTTACTTAGCAAAAATATGAAGATTGCGAAATTCGTTTGGTTTTAGCTGAACATTAAAATCTAATACATGCTTTTCTACTGTTATATAAGTATTTAAAAGTCTTGGTGTACTAATACGCTTCAGGTAATTTTGCTCACTTATGTTCAATTTTTCTTCTGAATTGAGTCTGATCCACTCATCCTGTACACTACCGTACTCACTGTTTATCAAACTTGTTTTAATAACATAAACGCCATTCTCGATGTTTTTTATCCTAATTTTTATATTGAGGGATTCGTGTTCTTCAAATAAATGAGACAAACTACTTACCTCAATTTTGCTTTCATCCATTAAGTAATAGTTAAAATTTAGTTTCTTAAAATTATGACAGGCTATTCTAAATGATCCTCTACTATTTCCTGTAATAACATAATTTTTTTCTCTTTTATAAATATTTTTATAAAGTAGTTTTAAAAAGGATAAAGCATAAAATGCTGGCTTAGGCACACCAGTTTTGGTTAACAATCCGCCCCCACCGAAAAGAAAACTTTGTGAATCATGAAAATCAGCATAAATATCAGTTCCAAGCCAATGTCCAAATATATCAGCGCATCCAATAGTTGAAATTGCATTTTGAATGAGAAAAGCCCCTTTCGCGCAGTGGTCATTAATCGGATTTCTATTAGATAGTGTTAAATTATACTCTGATACATGAACCGGTACGTCAGGAAAAGAGCTTAATTCCATAGATTCTCTTAGAGTTTCAAGGTTATGTTGAATAAAATACATATCTGTAGATTTTTTTTCATAATATGTGTTGGACTCCCTCTCTAATTGATATGGATAACAGGTAATTGATAAAAAATCTGGATATTCATTGTAACTCTTCCACATCTCCAATAATTCTGTAAAACCCATTTTTCCATAATGCTGTATAGGAAATCCACCACCTCCAATTTTTACTTCAGGCAAAATTTCCCTAAAAGTCTTAGCGATAATCTCAAACCTATGAAAATAATCTCTATGGACTGACTCTGTTTGAGGTTTATAATTATATTCCAAATCATAAAATACAATATCTTCCTTTTTCCAATATTCGAAATACCATTTTTGAACCTCTTCAGATCCATAGCGTTTTATAAAATGTGTTAATAACTCACCAAAAAATGAGGTCATTTCGTTTTCGGAGTCAAATTTTTGATTCCGTGGTATTTCCATTAGTGCACTCTGCGTATTCTTTAGAAGTCTTATCGGCTTGAACCCCAACTCAATATACGGTTTTAATTGATTATTAACTAAAAAATCGGTAACACTATCAAGTCGACTAAAGTTCAGATTTTCTTTAGGAGCATGAATATCCAAATATAATTCAGGTGCATAAATGTCCCAAAATCGTACATATTCTGCACCTAAATGTGTTTTCATATATAACATTTGTTCTTGGAAATCCGATTTAGTTAAGTCTACAGCAGTTCCTGCATTAATTAGTAGGGTGAAGTTACTATTCCATTCTTCTTCATCTAAATCACCTAGATCAAGAAATAAATGAATATCTTTAATCTCACCTTCTTCAAAAATCTGAACCGGATTCTCACTCAAATAATCTTCAAGTCGTTTCTTAACATTATTATTTTCATCATTTTTCTTATTACTTTCATTTTGTTTTGAAGTGTTTTTATTTTTTTTGAATTGTGAAGGTGTCATATTGTATGCTTCTTTGAAAGCTTTGTTATAAGCAGCTACGCTTGCAAACCCATTATTTATAGCAATTTTCATAATTGGTAAATCGCTATAAAGCAAATCAACCATAGCATGAGATAAGCGTATTGAAGTAATTAGCTCACTAAAATTAATATTAAACTTCTTTTTAATATATTTTGATAAATAAGCGGTTGATAAATAAAACTGGTCAGCTATATCTTGCAGAGAGATACTATCTTGATAATTGGCTCTTATAAATTGAAGAATCTCCTTCATCCTATCATCAGAATTATTATTTTCTTTTTCATACTTTATGTCATCGGAAGTCAATAAAAAGTTTTTAGTAATGACATGGAGTAGTTGATAATATAAACTTAATTTATAAATACTATTTTTTTTTGGTTCTATCAGATGTTGATTTAAAATTTGATCTATAATTCGTTTCAGTTCATCATATGACTCATTCTTTTCAAAAGTGGAATTACACCAAAAAATCATCATGTCTTTTGACAATAATTCTCTCACTTTACTATATGAGATAATAAATCTGGCTACAAATAAATCATCACTGCCATTAAAACTGTGTTTTCGGTTATAGTTCACAATAATTATGTCTCTTTGTGTTAATAAATAGTTTTCCCCTTCAACAGTAATCGACATATTACCACTTAAAACATATAATAGTTCAAAGTTTTCATGGTAATGAAGCTTAGTCTCAGAGTTAGTTATGAATTCTAAATCCATTACGGAGTCTGAAGAGAGGTAATCTTTTTCCACGTTTAATCACTCCACTTTTTCCATGTTTTAACACTCTACTCTTTTTCATCTATGTTCCTAAGTATAACAAAAGTATATAGCTAAACATTAAGCTTTCTTTGACAAAAATAATGTAATCACTTTAATTGTGGTGTGAATCTAGGTCAAAAGTTAACCTTCCAATTCAAATTCTTTACGTTGTAAACTGAGTACACAACATAAAGAAGAAATCTATAGTGAAAACAAATTTAAAAACCTTTTTAAACTCAAGTCAAGAGAAGCAGTTTTGTAGTTGATATGTTATTAAAAAAATAAGTAACAAAAAGAGCTAACTGTAGGTAGTAGAAATTTAAGGATTTACTACCTACAGTTAGCACGCTTAATTTATTTATCATCTTTCAAGCGGAAAACTCTTTGAAAATTACCGCCCATGATCATTTTCATTTCTTCAGTCTTATTTACTTCTTTTGCTGCAAGTTTTTGCTTCATAATTTCCATTTCAAATTCATAAAACGGATAATCACAGCCCATAAACACTTTATCTGGACATTGTTCGAGAACATGCATTACAGCCATTAGTGATGTAATTGAGGTATCCAAATAAACGTTAGGCACACGCTTAGCAACATCAATCGCATACTCTCCAGCCATTACCTCACCCATATGCGCCATCTGAATCGTAACATTTGGAAACTCGTTTCCAAGTCGTTCAAACATCACAGGATGAACACGATAGTCTTCAGAGGTACAATGAATAACAGCGTAAAGTCCCCGATCATTTAAAAGTTCAAACAATGGTCTTAACAACTCAATATTGGCTACACTAAAATTGCTAAACCATGGATGCAATTTGATACCATTGAATTTGAGTTCATCTAAACAATATAACAGTTGTACTTTAGCATCAGCATCGTTAGGATTGATAAACGCTATCGGGATAAATCGGTCAGAATAAGGCTTAATGATTTCCGACAATTTTTTTTGCTTTTCTAAGCCTGAAGCCAAAGTAAAACATACCACTTTGTCTATTCCGTTTTCATCCATTTTCCTAACTACAGTTTTCACCTCACTTCTGTCAAAACCAACCTCATCTGTCTTAATATGAACGTGTGCATCAATAATCATTTTTTATCACCTTTTCTTGCATTAATTTCTTTTCAAATAAATTCGAAAATATTTCATTACCAGGATGTCTTATCTAATTTTTATTAGAGATTTTCCGTAGTGTTTATATTATTTAGTACAGCCGTCTTTCTTTTTATAGTTAAATTGATAAGAACAAAAGAAAACGCTGCGATTAATCCAGTTGCTCCGAAAGTGATGAACCATACACTGATTGAAGCATTTGCAGACAATAGGATGCCACCTACAATAGGTCCTAATATACCACCAATTCTTCCAACACTGTTCGGAAATCCCACGGCTGTTGATCTAATTTCATTTGGATAATGCTGTGAAACAAAAGCATTGACTAAACTGTGTGCTGCAAACAAGAAGAAACCAATCAGAACTACAAATATATAAAGCATGACAATGTTTGCTTTAATTCCCATTAGCATAAGTGATAATGCTCCAATGCTATAAATAACAGGAAGTAAAACAGTAAATCCCTTTTTATCTGCAATACTTGACCAAGTAGCAGTACCCGCTATCGTACCTAGATTTAGAAAAACAGCAAACGCCAAACTAGAAGTTAAAGGATAACCATTACGAACCATAAGACCCGGTAACCAAATAATAACACCATTGATAAACAATAGACCCATGATATAAATAACACAAGATAAAATGGTAACAAAAAGGAATTTTCTATCGAATAATCTTAAATATGAGACTTTATTGTCCTTTCTCATATGTTCTTTATTATTCTCTACTACCTGATCAACATTTATTTCTTGACAATACTCTTTGCTTATCTTTTCTAAAATTGCTTTTAACTGGTCTATTTTTTTGGCTTTAACCAAATATTGAGCAGATTCAGGTACATATTTAACTATAAAAGCCATGAACAGAATGGGGATTAATGCCATCCACAGCACTGGTCGCCAACCTAATTGAGGAATCACTATAATGGCAATTAGTGGCGCGATAAGCGATCCAACTTGATTGCCACATAAAGCAATAGCTACAGATTTACTCTTACTCGTCTTAGGTGCATATTCTGTAAGAAGTGAAATAACGATAGGAATTACACCACCAAAACCCATACCTGCAATGAATCTACAAAAAGCAAATAGATTAATATTATTTACCATTGATTGTGCAAAAGTAAAAATACTAAATATCAAAACTGAACTAATCAATAATTTCTTTGCACCAAATTTATCGCTAAAATAACTTAGGAAAAGCGCACCAAACATTGTACCAAACTCCGCTACACTTCCAACAAACCCTAGTTTTGTTGGGTCCACATTCCACTCCTCTGTAATTAGCGGAAGTATCGAGCCATATGCAGCAGCACCGTACCCGGTAAAAGCTATTAGAAAAAGCCCCAAACCTATTAAAGTAATATGAAACTTACTAAATCTACTATTATCAATAAACTGAGTTACGCTGTTCTCTTTCACCAGCAACACTCCTTTTTCTATCACAATTATACCTGTGAATTTGATCGATTTAGTTCTTATTACATCAGCTAATTCTCCGTAGAAACACCAACCCAAATCTAACGAACATAGATATAGCGCTTACAAATTTAACCAAAAGGTACACTATTGAAAGTTTCTGCAGATTTCCAACAGGCTTCCATAACAGATAAAACTTTTCGAACTTCTTCAGGTTTAACAAGCATTTCAGCGTTTCCATCCAATGTTTGAAAATAGTTATTGAAAAACTCAATATAATCACTGTTAACCTTTGGAATTTCTTCTGTTACAATTAGTCCCGGATCTGGAATACCAAATGAGCGTGTTGGCCCGTAAGAAGCGGCGGATTTATCTTGATCTCCTGCGACATTTTCTAGTAATTTTGTTGTACGTACTATTTTCCCCTCTGGATCAAATTTATTTGCGTACATACTTCCCTTGTTGCCACCCATAAACCAATGTCTTTCAAACCAATCTGATTGATCCGATAGATAATATGTGCCAAGTTCGATTTCAGCAGTGACACCATTTTCAAATCGCAGGAGGATATTGAAGTAATCGTCTACCTCTTTATTGATTACATTCCTAACATCCGCAAAAACTGACTTCAAAGGACTTTCAATCATAAAAAGAATTTGATCTATCAAGTGTACTCCCCAATCGTAGAGCATGCCCCCACCTTCAGACTTAATAACATGCCAGTCATGCATATTTCCGTTAAATCCATATAATGAGCTTTTGATAGTATATACATCTCCAAGCAATCCATCGTCATAACATTTTTTAATACTACGAAAATCTTTGTCAAACCTTCTTTGTTGATGTACAGTAAAATGTACTCCTGCTTTTTCAACTTCTTCCATCATTTCATCAAATTCTTTTACTGATAGAGCAGCGGGTTTTTCACAGATAATATTCATCCCTGCTTGGGCTGATTTAATTACAAGTTCCTTGTGTTGATTATTATTCGCTGATATAATCACTCCGTTAATATCTGTATTCTCCAAAAGTTTATCTATATGATCATATACTTCAATATCAGGGTATAGCTCCCTTGCTTCATCAAGTCTTGCTTGGTTAATGTCACAAACCGCTACACAATCGCAGTTTTCAAAATTTTTCAAGATGGTGACATGTCTTCGGCCAATAAAACCATAACCAATGACAGCATATTTGTATTTCATTGCTATTTTCCTTTCTATTAATAAAAGGCGGTTTTAAACCGCCCTATATTATTATTAGTCAAATTTTACTGTTACATTTTCATTAGAAGCCTTATAAATTGCGTCTAAAATCTGTGTCACTCTAAATGCTTCTTCTGGTTTCACACATGGCTCAGTGTCATTTAATATAGCATCAATCCACTGTTTTGCTTCAACAACACCAGGTGGCTCATTAACACCTTCAAAATAATCAACCAAAGCCTCACCTGATAATGTCTCTTCGCTCATTTTTCCATGCCGAACATGATTGAACCACAATTCGGCTGTCTGATAACTACCACCGTATTTAATTTCCGCACCTTCTAAGGTTCCACACAAAGTAGTTGCAGCTTCACGCGCGTCCATGTAGTTTAATGCCCAAGAGGCCCTTAGATTCACTAAAGCTCCATTTTTAAATTTAATGAATCCCATAGCAGAATCTTCAACTTCAAATGTATCAGTATCCCATGCCCCATAAGTATTCCCTAGAGCAGCTTCTGGTAGATTACCTAACTTATAGAAAACTTGACCACTAACACTGTCAACATCATAATTATCCATACACCATAAAGTGATATCTAAAGCATGAGTGCCGATATCAATTAATGGTCCTCCACCCTGTTGAGATTTGTCAGAGAAAACTCCCCAGGTTGGAACTGCTTTACGACGAATCGCATTTGCTTCTCCATAGTAAATATCTCCCAGTTCACCTGCTTCACTAGCTTTTTTAAGGACTTGCACATCATGACGAAAGCGATTTTGGTATGCAACTGTAAATTTTTTACCGTATTTTTTCCATGCATCCATCATTTTTTGTGCGTCTTCAGTTGTCGCTGCCATTGGCTTTTCACAAAGTACATGTTTATCAGCTGCGAAAGCATCAATTGTAATTTGACAATGAGAAACATTAGGTGTGCATACATGAATAACATCAATATCTTTATCTTTAAGCATCTCACGGTAGTCTGAATAAATTTTGACATTTGTTAAATTGTGTCGTTCCACAGTCGCTCGAGCTTTTTCTTCAATAATGTCACATAATGCGACCACTTCTGCTTTATCAGCTACTTTTGCTAAAGAAGGTAAATGCTTATTATTACAAATCCCACCAGTACCAATAATACCAATTTTCAATTTCTTCATTGTTGTATCCCCTTTCATTACTCACCAATTAGCCTTTTTAGCATTTCTTGATGTTTTCTTACTTGATCAATTTCACTAATCAAGTCCTCTACACCACGATCTTGAAAACGACGTTGACCTTCATATTCTGAGTTTATATACCCCTCATAGCCATTCTCTTTCAAGAATTTGATAGGACCTTCATAGTCAATTGCAATATCTTGATATTGTCCTGTATTCCCTGGAATTTCAGACATATTATAGAATTTACCGTGAATACTAACGATATATGGCAGTATAGATTTCAAATCACTTGGTTTAGTACGTGATAACAGTAACGCCTGAGCCATTACTTCAAAGTCGATTTCTGTATAGTTAGGAACATTGTCCTTGATTAATTTTTGCATCTTTTGAAAAGCTGGTAATAGGTTTTCAGGTGCTTCGTTATGTTTTAAGTAACGATGGAATAATGATTCAACATTGCCCGCACTATATAGAGATAAATCAATATCATTTAATTCATTACTCTTACCTAGATAATTGTCCATGCACAGCTCAACTACTAAATCACAGCTTTCTTTTTTTGCACCTTGTCTAATATACCAATCTAAAGTAACCTCTGAAGGGCGAAAAGCGAAAATCCCCCAATCTGGAACAAGCCCTAAATGTTTTGTTCCAGTTTTTTCGCAATACTCAACAATCTCATTAACATATTGACCATTAATTGGAATTGGAGCATGAATTTCTTTCCCTAATTTGATATTGCATTCTTCAGCAACTGGTAAAGCTTCAATCATAATTTCTACTGGAGTTGTTGCTAAGGTTCGAACATTCTTAAATCCTAATTTTTTTGCTAATCTAATATCATTTTTCAAACGGTCAGCAGATTCAGAATATGTCATAACATGGTCTCTAAATTGTAAAACGTCGTGAAAGGCATCCATTGTAACTGGGTTTGTTCCATACTTATCCATCCAATCGAACCACTGGTTAAAAAACTCTTTTGGTGGATTTGGATACTGACGAAGAGACATCTCATCTAAAATTTCAATACCATCAGCACCATAAAGATTAGTACCAACTTCCTTAATCTGGCCCTCTAAATCTAACTCTTTGAAAAACTGAGTTTGTTGATAACTGTACAACGATACTCCGCGTTTAATTTTTCCCATTTTAAGATGCTCCTTTCTATTCTTGCAGTTCTAATTCATACTTAATGACTTTTCTTGTTTTATCTGATCCAGCTCCAGTACCTGGATCAGGTGGGCTTTTCACCCATTCCTCATCCGTTGGTAAGTATCCATAACCGGCAAGTACTGATTGCTGAAACTCAATTATGTGCTTTCCTGGTTCAAGTCCACCCTCTTTGGCAACATGAATGATCCCCTCGTCATCGTAATCCCAATGTTCCCAAACTGCATGTTTGATTTCTTCAAACGATCTAGGCTCTTTCCCATTAACTTCAAACTTCTGTACATCACGCTTATAGTCAACACCGTCAACTTTAATGTAGTAACCATTATGCAAGGATAAGAAAACACCACGATAGTTTGCGTTTCTTGCTGCAAATTGAAAACCGATGACTTTTCCATTATCATCCACATCATTTTTGAGACTGTCTTTTCTAATTAAGAAATTATCGAACATTTATATAACCTCCTTTTAATATGAAAGATTTTTGAAATCATGATCTTCACACATCGATGCTTAGTTCACGCATCAAAAATTTAGGAATTTAACGAATTCTCTCCAGAAACGCCGAGAGTGTATTATGTTTAATTTCTATAGTCATAATTTTATTCTTTTTCTGTCCTTTATAACTACAGCTTATTTAAGCAAATAAATAGTAAAAACCCACCACTTTATGCTCGACTAGTTTTATATAAAACAGCTTATAACAATATTTGATAGTCAAATTTTGTCCTACTAACCCTTGAGTGCAGCTACTCTATTTTGTGGGTCAATGCTCGGTTGCAGTGAAAACACACCTACGAGTCTATTAGACTGAAAAATGATTGTCTTTTTCATACACTTTAAAAAGTTACTATAGGTAGTAACCTTCCTTAAAGAAGAAAAAATCCCACAAACCAGAAAAAGACGCACGTATCCCTGAAGGTAACGCTATCTAATAAGGTAGCGTTACTTCCAAAGGGCGGTGCATCCGCTCACTCTATGTTTGTGGGATTTTCCCATTAAATTTAATATGAATTTTTACTTTGAGATACTTACTTAATGTGAATATGCTTTGTGCCCTATACTGTTATTGTTTCTTGATTTCTTGTAAATAGTCTTTTCGTATTCTGGTAGGTTTATTTTTAGCATAATTCACTACTTCAGTTTATAATGTCCTTGGTTATTCATAATACACCTATTACCGTATTATTCCAAAGGATTTTCCTACATTCCCCTGCATCTTAGTCTTTTTCCAGCCAGCGATTGTTAACACTTAATCAGATTTCTATAATGAGAATCAGGCCATTTGAATTCCCCCTAGCTATTTGACTTTAAGTTAATTATAGTAATTATATATATTTAATTGTTGTGATAATATTGCTAAATTGCGGAATGGGAGGAGTTAAATGAGCCTTATTGAAAATCTAAATCTTGGACATAATTCGTTTTGGTTTAGTTTTGAAACCAAAACTTATGATCAAAATTAGGAAAAATTTCATGCTCATCAGGGATTGGAATTCCTTTACATTCATCAAGGAAACGGTGATATTGTAATTGATCAAAAAATATACGAAGTAAAACCTAAATCTCTTATTTGTTTCCAACCTTTCCAACTTCATAAAATAAATATTTCAGCAACTCAGCAATATCCATACATCAGAACCATGTTTGTTTTTGAACCGGCATTTGTTGATCAGTTTCTTAAGCCTTTCCCTTCTCTTTATTCTTTTTATACTTACTTATGTAAGGGAAGGCTTCAACAACAAGTGTTCTATATGGATAATAATCATAAAGTTCCTGAATTATTGTTTGAATTTCATCAAAGATTAAAAACGCTTAACTCACATAATCAAAGCGAGGAACTAATAATATTTTTAATTTCATTATTACAAAGAGGGGCATTCCTTCCATGGACAAGACGTAACCGTAGTAGGAGGTAAAAACTCGGCTGTCGAAGCAGCTATCGATCTTTATCGCAACGGGGCGCGTGTTTCACTTGTCCATCGTGGAGACACTGTTTACGAAGGAATTAAACCTTCTTTACTTTTAGATATCCGAAATTTTATCGAAAAAGAAAAAATTAAATTTTATCCCAAATCCAATGTCGAGGAGATAAATGATACATCAGTTAGTTTACATACCCCCGCGGGATTGGTCACGATTCCAAATGACTATGTATTTTCACTAATTGGATATCAACCCGATACAACGATGCTTCAAAATATCGGGATTGAAATTGATCCTTCTACATTAGTGCCTACCTTTAATCCTGAAACTTATGAAACAAACGTTGATAACGTCTTTATTGCAGGTGTTGTAACAGGAGGCATTACAAATCGTGTTTATATTGAAGATGGACGATTTCACGGATTAAAAATTGCAGAAGAAATTGAACAACGTCTGAATTACAAATAATAGTTTATGAAGAGATTAAGACACATTTTGACTATGTGTCTATTCTCTTTTTGAAGCGATACATCCAGCAAAAAAAACACATGGACAAACACTTAAAATTTCAAACCCCTGATATGTTCTTTATTGTGGCCTCTTTATATGTTTAAAAAGAGAATCAACTCGTTTTTACGCGTGAATTCTCCCCATATTTTTAACAAAACCAGACATTAAGCCTGTGAAATCATCCGCTTAACGTCTGGTTTCCCTATTATTCCTGAATATCAAAGAGACTTCTATTATTTTTATTTACGCCCAGTCAATTGACCAATAAACTCAACATCATCAATCTTCCAACCTTGCTCTTTCACATATATGAGCGTTGTTTTGACGATAACCGTTTCAGTGGCAGCAACATTATTAAATTCCGTAGTCAGCTTGAATTCATTAAAAAATTCAGCTTCCGTTTTCGAAGATTGATATTCAAAAGGCTTCAGGCCTACCATGGATGACTGGACCGATTCTTCCGAATTAGGAAGTTCCGTTCCGGAAGGATGGGTCGCCTTGTATCCTTGATCGGTCATGAATGGTTCAATTTTTTTGTATCGTTCAGCAGTGGTTTGATAGGTGAAAAAGCTTTCAAGAAACTCGCGATTTACCTTTAATGCATCCGTATTCTGTACAGAGGAAAGAGATTTAATCTGATCTTCATAGTTGCCCTGGTTGGCTCTAGCTTCCTGCAACTGTAATCGCAAGCTGAAAACGTACAGAATAACCAAAGCAGCAGCAACAAATACAATCATTAAAAATACGAAATTTTTCTTTTGGGTTGGCTCCATGCCATGGACCTCCATTTCTAAATCCGTCTAAAACCTAAGAAAGGATATAAGTTTTTCCATTCTTCAACGGACGAATAAGAAGTACCGCCACTGCTATTTGCATTGATAAATTGACCATTCCCCACATACATACCTACGTGGGACGCTCCCGGCTTATATGTGGAGAAAAAAACGAAGTCTCCTGGTCTTATTTGATCTTCAGGAACCGGCTTTGTTTTGTTGTACTGTGATTGAGCTGTGCCGTACATATCAATGCCAATCTGTGCAAAGGCATATTCCAGTAGTCCACTGCAGTCAAATCCTCCTGCTGCAGGCGTTCTGCCTCCCCATACATAGGGACGACCAAGATACTCTTTCATGATGTTATGAACTTCTTCTACATTAAAGGATTGTGTACCATCACCTACGATAACCACGTTGCCATTTCCACCGTTGTAATATCGCATGACATGGTCCACATAATTTGTATCACCGTAACGGCTCCATCCCTGCTTAGCAGCCATCATACTACTAAACTGGGTAGCTATTTCTTTGGAATAACCTCCACGTTTTAATGCGTACCCAATAAATCCATTTCCAAAGTTATAGCTTTGCAAAGCTAGATTAATATCACCTTTAGCCTGCTTCATCACTTCCGCAAAATATTTCACGCCAATTTGAATAGAGTATTCAGGGTCAGTGATAGCTCCAGGTGGAAGTCCGATTGATTCGGATGACTGCATAACATCTAAATGCCTTCCACCTGTTTCTTGTTGAATAAGAGCCAAAATAAGCCCGACATATTCACCGATACCATATTCCTCTGCATACTTTCGTATTAATGGCTCGTATCGCAAAACTTCAGGTGACACTAGCGCTGTTCCTCCGACTCCTTCACCAGACATTCCTGATTCAAACTGGTTAACACCACCCAAGCTGATTGAAACAAACAAAGCAAATCCGAAAATAGAAGTGAGAAGTAGAAGGATGCCTGCAATAATCCAAGTGATGGGGTTTTTGAGAATGGCAATGGTTCCAGCGACTTTTGCACCTTTCTTCAAAACTCCTTGCATAGGAACTCCTTTCTAAGAGCGATTCTGACACAATGAATAGCCGATTGATCACGAAACTGCATCTAATGACGTCAAAGCGCTTCTCTCTAATATCATTTTCGCTCTTTTTCTGTTTCCTGACTTTTCTTCCTGCTCTCAGAACGTTTGACGGGTTCGGAAGGTGTTGCGTTTGCTTTTCTCGCATCGATTTTCTGTTGGATTTCCCACTGTGTTAGGTGTTTGACAGGTTCTTTTGAGGCTGCTACTTCTTGTTGACTTTCCATTCTGGTTGCTGGGTTAGGATGCGGTGAAGGTTGATTTTCAGGGTTAGTTGATCCAACTGTCCGTTGGCTAGGAGGCTTAGGAACCTCTTGTTTTCTGCTATCTTGTCTATTTGAATTCGGAGGGTTCGAACTCGGCTTCCGAGCTTCCGAAACATTACGTTCGGAACCTCTGACTGCTGGGCCCGTGATTGTACCTTTACCTGATGTCCCTTCTGTTTTTTCACTTTTATAATCTTTTAAACTCACAATGGCTGCTCCTGCATTTCGTGAAGCTGATCGATTGGCTGTTTCTGTCGCTAATGACGTTGCTGTATTTTTCGAGCCTTTTCCAGTTGCCTGTTGCCCTTGGTTTTTCCCTGTGCCTTGTTTTTGAGATGTATTCTCTCCCACCACTTTTCGGTGCTCTGACCTTCCAGCGTTTGCTACTGGAGGATTGGTAAAAGTCTTTCGGCCTGTACCTTCTTTTCCTGGCTGAAATTCTTCTTGACGTTTTTTATTTTGGTGGCTTCTATAAGCTGTACCGACCATTCTTTTTGCACCTTTGAATCCTTTTTCTCCAGCGTCACCCATCTTATCAAATGTATTGGTTGTAGCTCTCTCTACCACTTGCTGACCTTGAAGCATACCAGCAGAGGCAACCTCAAAGATTTCGGAACGGTATTTAAACAATCCCCAAATGGTAATGCAGATCAAGAAAACAACAAAGACATATCCTTCTACGCCATTGGTTACTTTTACTGATTCGTATAGCAAAGTGACAAGTCCGGTAATAACGGCAATCAAGAGGACTAATCCTGCTTTCATAAGTAGTACCCCCACAAGTTTCTTCCCGTGATTCAAGGCCGTTTCACTATAAGATGGGATTAAAGAAAGGACTAGTGGAATGGCTGTGAAAATGATCAATGCCAGGAACCATAGTTGAAGCAAAAATTTAAAGATGCCTAATATTAAGACAGGAATCGAAAGTGCTATGGTTGAAATAATCGTGACAATGAGATATCCGAAGCGTTCACCACTAAAACTTGAAGACATCTGTTTGTTATCAAAGTTGGAAACCTCATCACTGACAATTTTCTTCCTTTGCTCTTTGCCTTCTCCAGTATGAGGTTTGATTTCTAAAAGTTTATCTACCCGGTTTGGATCTTCACTAACAATATCTGATTCTTTTGTTGAGCCATAATTTAAGAGTAAATAGGGTCGCTTCACCATAAGATTAAACAGTTGATTTTCCAGTACCGCAATTCCTTCTTTGGAATCATATGAGGCATTGCTGTCATACTCATCAGAACTGATTAGCACATTAGCAGAGCTGGCAATCCCTTCAAGCTCCGCTCCCCTATCATTCAACCATTTTATATTTCCAGCCGTATTAGAATAAAACCAAAACGTAAACACCATGATAGCCAAAGCACCAATAATCGCTTTTACCGCATGGCCTACTTGTTGATTTACAAAGTAACGCCAGGCTGCTGATCCTCCTACTAAAATGACAAACAAGGATAAGAAGGTTCCAGACATAATTTCGTAGATTCGTTCACTCATAATCCCCGCTTCATCAACAATACTGCTAATCAAATCAAAGGACATCAGCTGGTTAACGGAATAGAGTGTAAAACTAGCAATCGTTTTATTGAACCCCCACATCCCCTGATTAATGGCATGTAATGCATTATCGCCAACCTTCGTGATACCGTCGCCAATATCAGCTTCCATCTGGTAATGATAGAGATCATATTCATTACTTTCCAAAATCACACGGCCAACTGTTTCCTCCTTTTTTTGTACAGTTGTTGCCGCATCCTCGGCAAGTGAACCCGTTGGCAAAAGAAGAATCAACAGCACTAAACAAAAGCCTAAGCCTTGTTTAAGGGTTTGCATCCTATCCCTCCTTATTTGCAATTAATGCACGCTTCTCGGGCAAACTTCTCCGAAATATCTTTACGGACTATATCCAAACTTCCGCTGGTATCAACCTTCCATTCTTCATCTTTTTTACGAAGGACAATATTATCCTCTACTAAATTCTCACCATTAGGGTTTTTAAAATCAGCAAAAACATAATACTGTTCTAATTCTTCATCGAAATAAATTTCATAGCGAATATCTTCATACATTAATCCTGAATCTTTTTGTTTTGTAGTTTTATGAATTTCATATGAACCATCCTTATAAATAAGTTCTTGTTCTCTATCATAATCCCGATCAAAATTTGCCTTTTCCCACTCATAAGCAAGATTTGCAATATCTTCAGAAGATGCACCTTGATTGCACCCAGTTAAAAGTGCAATCAAACCAATGAAAGAGATGAATAATCTTTTCAC